>CAYPVA010000117.1:0-3588 GCA_964414045.1 uncultured Lishizhenia sp.
GTTCTCTGTAGACACCTTTACAAATCAGTAACTGGAACCCAGGCCAATCCTATATCCAATACCGCTACAATAACTGGCTTGCAAAGGTGTCTACAGAGAACAAATGGTGGGGTCCTGCCAGTTTCAACCCTTTGATTTTAGGTAGCAATGTCCCTGGTTTCCTTCATTTCAGTTTGAGTACAGGTGCACCTATTCACACTCCTGTAGGGAATGTAGAAGGGGAATTAATGGGAGGGTTATTGACTAATTCTGGTTTTGGACCACCTGAACAGAACCGCATCTCTACCACTACGAATACGTGGTTGTATCAACCTAAAAAAGAAAGTGACCGTTACCTAGTAGGGTTAGTTTATTCACTACAACCTAAATGGGTACCAGGCATGTATTTAGGATTTGCTAAGATTCGAATGACCTACCAAAATGAATTTTTCAGTGATGCCAGTGCATCGATGGGCTCTTGGTTCATGCGTTACGCCATGCCTAAGGAACACGCTGAAATCTATTTTGAATATGGAAGATCGGACACAGATTTAAGCATTTCGAATATTTTCCAAAGTAGTCCCTACGGCCGCGGATATACCGCCGGTTTGAAAAAGGGGTATCCAGTTGGAAAAAAAGACGACATTATCTTGCTAGGAGCGGAAATTACAAATCTCAGTTTACCTGAAAAAGAACAAGTGGATTTCCAACCCAAGTCTTGGTATCTAGATGATTATATCCGCCAAGGCTTCACACACAAAGGACGCGTCTTAGGAGCTGGAATTGGACCTGGAAGTAATGCTCAAACTGTCTATGTGCAATGGATGAAAAAAATGAGCTATGTGGGACTGCGATTTAATCGTATTATTCATAATCTCGATTATTACCATTCGACTAAATATTATCAGACTGACCACTTTAATCAGTATTGGGCCTCGATGAATGCAGCCCTTTATTTCAATTATCAGTATAAACAGATCAGCTTATCAGGAGAAGTATCCTGGCAGCGAGATTATAATTATAATTGGGAATGGATTCGCTACACCTGGATAGGTTTTGAGAATATCGGAGCAGACGAAGTAAACTACGGAGGTAAATTACTTATACAGTACCGCTTTTAGGTTCAAATAAGAAAACTAACAAGAAAATGCTCGCAAATAAGCCTCCTAAGAAACCATAAATCAGCCCCTCATACCATTCAATCAAATTACTAGGCAAAGGTGTCTCTGGCGTATCTACTAGTTGAATAGTAGGAGTTTCTTGCAATAAGGAAGCCTTCGAAATCTCTAAATTCTTCAATACCTCCGCATAAATCATTCCAGAAAGACTTTCCTCTCGCGTATTGATGGTACTTTCTACCTCTTGGTCATAATACTGTGGATTTAAATCCAACATCTTGAAATTAGACTGAGCAGTCGTACGAACGCGCTGGTTCGCATACCGTTGTAGGCTATCGGCTAAATGCTGTAAGCGACTTATATTCCCTTTTATTCGCTTTGTCTTCGCATTAATGTACAAGTCTGAGGTCATCGAAAGCAATCGCTTGCAGAAAAGGCTCGCTAGTTGCTCATCGCGCATAGTGATGTTGATTTCAAACAAACTCAATCGACGATCAGGCTTAAACACCTCAATATCTTTTTTGATAACACGGTCAATCAGGGTGTTTAATAAACTATCTTCTAAACGTGAATACTTCTTTTTCGTTAAAGAGAAATCTACTTTCACTCCCACTTTACGGCTGTCTAACCAATCCTCTTTTAATTTTAGAGACGTCGCATACCGATCAGCTAAAGAAACGGGCGATCCATCATACGAAGTCAAAAAGGTCTTGCGCAATAAGGAGCGACTTTTAGCTAATTCGATGATGTTCTCTCCACTTAATAAATTACTTCCACCTAGAGCTCCTAAAAGTTCTGGGCCTAGTTGACCAGATATGGCTCCCATTAAACCAGAACCTCCAAGTGATTTGCTGTCTTCTACCACAAAAGAAGAACGAGCTGTAAATTTAATCGGTTTAATGCTCACATAGGTCAACCCGAGCAAAGCCCCAAGTACTGTAATCCCTGTTATCAACACTAATTTTGTGCGCAGGAATGCTACATAAGTCTTCAGTGTAGCTAATAAAAAAGTAGAAATCGATCCTTGCATGCGCTTATTTATTCAAAATGGAAATGACCGCTACTAGAGACGTTAATAAAGTCGCGATGCTGCTAATTTCAGAAACACCTATCGTCTTGATATCAGCTAAGGATTTTTCAGGTACAAAAATCTTACTTCCAGGCTTTATGCGTGGATAAAATTTCATGAATAAGAAACGGTGCGTTTTCTTGTACATCCCATTCGGATATTGGACATAGGCCTTACGCATGTTCGCATTATTTTTCGTACCTCCCACCGCAGAAATATATTCGCCTAATCGCCCAGAATGGTATTCAATCAATTGCTCATTGAATACTGCCCCTGTTACCGTTACGAAGTTATTCTTACGTGGAACCACGATTTGATCGCCAGGTAAAAGATATAAAGGTGTATTGGTTTCTTCGATTCCGATGCGTAACCCATTTCGGTATACCTGTAAATCGCCTACAGAGGCATAAGGTGAAATACCACCAGCTCGAGCTATGATTTCGGCTACGGTTTCATCTCTTTTTTCCAAGCTATAATCGCCTTCATAGAGCACCTCACCCCGTACTTTTACAGAACCTAATAAACGGTAATTCAATAATTTAGGTACTAAAATGTCATCGAAAGGCTCCAGAGCAAGCGAAGCTACTGTACTTCGCAATGAAGAATCCACTGAGACCTTAGAGCGTGTTAAAATCTGGTTAGACAAACTCTCTTGGTTATCCTTTTTTAGGCGATTTAATTCTACTTTGTGGAAAGCCGCATCTACCGTAAATCCGCCGGCTAAGGCGATTAAATCTTCAATCTTCATCCCTTTTTGGAAGGTATACGAACCAGGTTTTTTCACACCACCGCTAATTGTCACAAAGGTAGTTGACAAGAAGTTGCGTGAAGAGAAAATAACGATGGAGTCATTTTTTACGAGGAGAATATCGGGCTGTTTTTTGGCCAAAATTTCCTGTATATCAAATGGAATCATTTGTGTATTAACACCTGGCATCTTCCGTTGAATGAATCCGCGATTTGCAAAGGCATTCTCTTTGATACCACCAGCTCGGGTGATTAAAGAGCTTAAATTCTCATTTTTCAATAAACCATAAGGCCCCGGACGATTGATTTCCCCAGCGATCATCACTTTATTTTCATAGAGCGAATCAATAGAACCTACCGTTACGCCATCTCCAGCCCCTAAAATGAAGGAGGCAAAATCAGCCGCCTGTACGTTTTTAATCTGTAAACCCGTTTCACCTTTGGTTTTGATAGTTACGGATTGTGTGTAGGCCTTTTCGCCAAAACCACCCGCTAATTGTAGAACCTGCTGTAGTGTTTCCTTATCCTTTAATTCAAAAATAGAGGAGATTTTCACCTCTCCTTCCACTTTCACCCGGTTTTTGTAAATCGGGTAGTGAATGATGTCTTGGTCTTCTAGACGTACATTTTGGCCTAATATGCCCTTCTTAATAAACTCATAGAAGTCTATTTCGC
>CAYPVA010000117.1:3688-5997 GCA_964414045.1 uncultured Lishizhenia sp.
CGTACATTTTGGCCTAATATGCCCTTCTTAATAAACTCATAGAAGTCTATTTCGCGTACTACCTTATTGTTGCGAATCACCTGAATGGTCCGTAGGGAACCATTGTCTGTAGGTCCTCCAGAAAGGTATAATAAATTGAATAGATTCGTCAAACCTGAAACGGTATACCCTCCCGGTCTTCGCGCTTCACCCGAGACATATACTTGAATGGTTCTAACTTCCGAAAGACTCACATATACTTTCGTGGCGCCAGACGAAATGCCTGGATAAATAGATGTTAAGCGAGAGCGAATCAATTTTTTCGCTGCCTCAATAGGCAATCCTGTCAAAGACACTTTACCTACATAAGGGAGCGTATAATAGCCTTCAGGACTGATATAGCCCGAGATCTCCCGCTCATTCAAGCCTGTTACATCTACTTTCAATCCGTCTCCAGGGCCTAAGATATAACTCTCCGGCGTAGCTAGATTTGTATTGGGTGCATATTCTGAAAAAGCCTCAGAAAAGAAGGAATACCCAAAATAAGGTGATTTAGCTTGGCCTTCTAATGGTGTTTTAAATATCCAACTGGTATCTCTACGTGCAATAGCGTTAGATAAAGAAGTATCTACACTCGCTTCACTACTTTTAGAACCGTAGGCGGCCTGGCTTTGTACCACTAATTTCACCTGTTCCAAAACGCTGGCAGGATATCCGCGCTTCACTAATTGATTCTTAATTTCTGCATCTGAAAGACCCATTTGTTTCGCTTTCATATAAGCGTTCACAGCTTGGGATTGCATGGCACCACTTAGTTTCGCTTTTTGGCCAAAAGACGAAAAAGTAAGTAAGAAACAAGCCAATAAGGTGGTAAAAAATAATTTCATGAGCTAAAATTAAGGAAAAGAATGAACTAATACGCCTGATCTTCTCCTTTTAACAGATTAATGATAGTTTGTAGAACTATTTGGCAATCTAACCAAAAGTTCCATTTCCGAATGTAGTACAAGTCATAGTTCACTCGGTTTTGCATGTCTAAATTCGTCTTCGTAATCCCTCTAAAGCCATTCACCTGAGCCCAACCCGTAATCCCTGGCTTAATAATATGCCGTAAAGTATAGGATGAAACTACATTTAAGGACTCTAAATTATGCGGAATCGAATGTGGCCGAGGGCCTACCACCGACATATCGCCCCTGAGTACATTCAAAAATTGAGGTAACTCATCTAAACTTGTTTTACGTAAAATACGACCCAATCCCGTCACCCGGTCATCCTCTTCCGCTGTCTGAATAAAAGATCCATCTGCCCGTGCAGTGGGCGCTTGGAAATACATCGTCCTAAACTTATAGACATTAATGTGACTATTATTTAGCCCCCAACGCTGCTGCTTGTAAAACACCGGACCTGAACTCGTTAGTTTCACCAATATGATCAAAATAGGAAACAACCAAGAGGCAATAAGTACAAAAAACAATAGGGAGAAGACAATATCAAAAACCCGTTTTATCAATTGATTTCCCCACTCATCTAATGGCAAGGCCTGTTGGCTAATCACCGGAATCAAACCAATATTTTCGATGGTCATGGGGTTTGATGTCAAATGAGTGAAGTTAGGGATGATCCGTACATTGACCCGATGCTGATTGCAAATCGTAATAATGCGGTTAATCTCTTTCTCTTTTTTCTGTGGAAGCGCAATAACCACCTCATCTAAATCCAGCTGCTGGATAATGGCCTCTATTTGATCCGATTTGCCTAAATAGGGGCATAAATCGAAGCTCTCAGCGCTATCATACAAAGCCCCGAAACACTTATAGCCATAAAAGGCGTTTCGTGTCAAAATATCAAAAAAGTGATTCGCATAATCCGGATCTGAAATAATCACTACGCGTTCGAAAATCTTTCCTTTGTTCGTAAACGTATGCAAATACTTTCGAACGATGTATTTAACTAAGAACAGTATCCCAAATAGGATTGCTAAATAATCATAGAAAAAGGAAGAATTATAGTAAATAAATAGCTGAAAGAAGAAAATATTTGCTCCTTGGACGAAGGCAAATAGCAAAATCGTGTACCCAATAAAAATAATTTCTTCTGCGTATTTATTAAAACGTCTATCCGTATTGAGGCGCGAAATGCGCGCAGCTAAATACCAGGAAAAAACGGAAGTAGATACGAAAACTATATGAACACTGAATGGAATACTATCTGTACTTTTTTCGATGATGAAAAAAGCGCAGAGATAAGCGGTGATTAGAACGGGGAAATCTAGCACCACTTTGGCAATTACATACCGATTAAAGATTCCCTTCATGTAGCGAATTTAC
>CAYPVA010000118.1:0-5994 GCA_964414045.1 uncultured Lishizhenia sp.
GTACCAGTGTGTTTCCTTTGATTTTCAGAAACTTCTCTATACGGGTAATTTCTTTGCGCTGCAGTAATAACTTGCGGTCTGCCCTAGGTTTATGATTGTAAAATGAGCCGTTTTCGTATTCGGTAATGTGCATGTTGCGCAACCATACCTCCCCTTTGTCATAAATTCCGTAGGACTCCAGAATACTGGCTTTGCCATTGCGGATGCTTTTGATTTCTGTACCCGTCAATACAATTCCGGCCTCAAAGATTTCTTCGAGGTGAAATTCAAAGCGCGCGCGCTTGTTGCGGATATTGAGCTCTTTAACGGCCATGTTGCAAAGTTAGTGTTTTAAAGGCGTCAAGTAAAAAGAATCGTTAATTTTACAAGCATGCAAATTCCGTCACAATATTTAGAAGCTGCCGTGGATCAAATCGCAAGCCTCCCGGGTATTGGCAGGCGCAGTGCCTTGCGTTTGGCACTCGATCTTCTAAAACGCTCAGAGCTTGAAATTCAAGACTTTGTGAGTGCTATTGCTGCTTTACAAGACAAAGTACTGCGCTGCACCAATTGCGGAAACCTCACAGATATTCCTGTTTGTCATATTTGCAGCAACCCAAAAAGAGATACATCTTTGATTTGCATTGTAGAAGACATTCGCGATGTTATGGCCATTGAAGCCACTGCATCGTATCAAGGAACATATCATGTGTTAGGCGGTCTCATTGCACCCATGGACGGCGTTGGCCCACAAGATTTACTCATACCAAGACTCTTAGAAAGACTCGAAACCCAAGAAGTCAAAGAGTTAATCCTAGCCCTTAGCCCAACAATGGAAGGCGACACAACAAACTATTATTTGTTTAAGAAGCTCAAGCCTTTTGATGTCTTGATCACAAGGATTTCAAGAGGAATTGCCGTAGGTTCAGAATTGCAATATGCAGACGAACTAACGCTGGGGCGAAGCTTACAACAAAGACAAGTTTTTGACTTATCAGAATAAGCCGCAAAGAAAAGCCGTTTTTAAACTTTAAAGAATTGTGTTTTCTTCTTGAGGTAACGCAATCCGTAAGTAAACACTAAGATGAAGATGGCAAATACCACCAGTAGTATTGATCTTTCTTGAAAGACCCCTAAAACATACCACTGAAATGCCAACAACACCCAAGCGGTTGTCATGGAAGCGGCCATGCCTGAATATTCGTTTTCAACCACAACCTTCCAAGAAAAGGGCTGCGGATTTGCTCTGAACTTCCAGAATGCCGGCAATAAAAGTGGTGTACTGCTTTTCCAATCGAGGTAATCCTGACCAAATTTACGTGTCAGAAATTGCTCCTCTGCATAGATGATAAAACGGTAGTAAAACAAAAAGCCTACAAGCATAGTTGGAATAAGCCAGTCAATGCCTGTAAAAACAACCCAACCCATGTATGTCGTGATGTTTCCTAGATAAAGTGGATGGCGCACCATGGAGTAAATGCCTGTTGAATTTAAGGCTTCAGCAACTTGTTCGTCTCTGTTTCGGCCCGAAGTATGAGCAGCACGCTTTCCGACAGCCAGTGCACGAATCAGGTGCCCTAGAACAACTAAAGAGAGCGAGATGAGGACATTGGTTTGATCGAGCCATTTATTGGTTTCTGGATAGTAATGCATCAAGAAAAATGCGATTAAAAAGAAGATCGCTGGGATTTGACCTCTGTACTTAAAAAACTGATTCCCTAGCTTTTCCATTTGATTTTGCGCCGACATTCGCTTAATTTTTGTATATTTAAAGATTGACAAATGTAACAATAAATAATGGGGTCCAATAAAGAAAAATACAAGCTAGAGTTTCTACTCAAAACGTCTCCAAGAGTCCTTGAAAAATTAATTACCACACCTGATGGCCTTTCAGATTGGTTTGCCGATGACGTCAAAGTCAATGACGACATTTACACCTTTGAGTGGGATGGCAATGAGGAGCAAGCCCGCTTGGTGCTTTATAAAATGAACTCAAAAATCCGCTTTCAATGGCTAGAGGATGAAGAAGAAGGCCTAGACACCTATTTTGAACTTTCCTACGTCGTTGACCCCATGACCAACTCTGTCATTTTACACATCACAGACTTCGCTAGCCCTTCAGACAAAGAAGGCAACTTGGCGCTCTGGAACCAAGCCATCAACGACCTCAAAAGAATTATTGGTGCCTAAAGCGGCTACTTTATTGGTCATTTATCGCTAATTTTGCTCAAACTTTTTTTGCTTGAAAAGATTGGTCCTTTTTAGCCTAAAAGCCTTTACTGGGCCTTTCATCGTGACACTCCTGATCTCGATGTTCATGCTTATCTTGCAGTTTTTCTGGCTCTACATCGATGACCTGATGGGCAAAGGCATTAGCGTGTTGGTCATTCTGGAGTTATTATTTTATGTTTCCGCTAGTATCATCCCGCTTGCACTCCCTTTAGCCATACTTCTATCCTCCTTAATGACTTTCGGTAATTTGGCCGAACACAACGAACTTACTGCGCTAAAGTCTAGTGGGTTTTCTCTTTTGCGCATCATGCGCCCACTAATTGTCATCGTAAGCACAATTGCTTTGGCTACTTTTTTATTTGCCAATTATGTCATTCCTGCGTCCAACCTCAAATGGCACACACTCATTTACGACATTCAAAACAAGAAAATCTCTACACTCCTGACCCCAGGTGTCTATTCCAAGCATTTTGAAGGGTACGCGATCAAAATTGACTCCTTAAAGGGCAATCGGTGCGAGGGCGTCACCATTCACGACTACACCCAACCTACACAATTAAGAACTGTTCGGGCAAAAGAAGCTACGGTATACAAATCGGTCAATGGACGTTATTTGTTCTTAGACTTACGCAATGGTCGAATTTTAGAAGAATTAGAAATTCAGAACCCGATGTATCTTTCAAATGGTGTCCTAACCAACCCATCTACAAGACCTTCAAGGGTTTCAAGTTTCGACCAAGGGGTCTATAAACTTGATATCGAAGGGCTTGATCTCAATCGATCCAAAGAAGACCTGTTCACCGACAAATATGAAATGCTCAATGTATTTCAGATCAATGACGCCCTCGACAGCGTTGCCAAGAAAAAACAACAATTGCAGCAGCTTTTCGGCTTGCAAACCACACGGGCCTACATGAGCTTAAATAGCCAAATTCTACAAACTAAAATTCACGATCCTTCGCTTCAAGAATCCAAAGCACTCCCTGTTAAAACCATCAATCAACTCTCTGCCAATGACTTAAAAGTTGCACGTACTTTAGCACTTTCTAAAATGAGGCGCAACCAACAGCAACTCGAAATGCAACAGCAAAACACCGAAGCGCTCGATCGCGAAACGACCCTTTATTGGATAGAATTTCACCGCAAATTTGCCCTGACTTATTCCATAATAGTTTTATTCTTTGTAGGGGCTCCTCTGGGAGCTTTAATTCGCAAAGGTGGATTCGGAGCACCGGTCGTCATTGCTGCCCTTATTTTTATGCTTTACTTCATCCTGATTTCAATCGGGGACAACCTTGCCGATACCGGTTCTATCAGCCCTTTTCTTGGGATGTGGTTAGCAGCCATGATTTTTACGCCTGTTGCCATTATATTTACACGTGCAGCCATCCTAGATAAAAAAATCATATGAGGATATTAATCGTCAGCCACAAACCACCCTACCCCATTATAGATGGCGGCTGTTTGGCAATGGCCAGACTGCTTCAAGACACCCTAGCACTCCCAGAACTCAGTGCTGTCGATTACTTTTGTTTGGCCACCCACAAACACCCATTTGTAGCCGAACAATTCCCAAAACATCCAAAACTCAACGTTTTTTCCAAGACCATAGACACGCGTGTGAAACCAATTGCCGCATTGCTCTCTTTGTTGAAACAAGAATCTTACAACCTTTCTCGTTTTTACGCCACCGAAGTATCCGATGCGCTTAAAAAACGCGATCAAGAGCAGCACTATGACTTTATCATTTTTGAAAGTCTTTTTACTGCCATTTACGCCAAAATGCTTAAAAAATCAACGCGCGCAAAACTGATCTATCGCTCGCACAATATTGAGCATCAAATTTGGAAAGACCTGGCCAAAAGCACTAAGAATCTTTTCAAGCGCTGGTACCTTTTGCAGTTGGCCTACAGCTTAAAATGGGCCGAACGCAGCATCTGGAGCGAAGACCAAGGTGGCCTCAACATGATCCTGAGTATTTCTGATCAAGACGCCGAGGTCATGGAAGCCCAAACCCTCACAGCTATCAAATACTTACCCGCATCTATTGAACAGCCAATGTTACGTGCTGATACCGAACGTGCTGCGCTATGTTTTATTGGCGCCTTTGATTGGCAACCCAATATTGATGCCGTCGACTGGATCATTAAAGAGGTGCTGCCCGTCCTTAGAAAAAACATACCAGACTTACAATTTCATGTTGCAGGCAAAGGCTCGGACCTAATTGCTCGTTGGCAAACAAGCGGTGTTCAGTGCCATGGCTTTGTCCCCGATTCAAAAGAATTCATTGCAACACACGGAATTTTTGTCAGCGGTTTGCATGCTGGTTCTGGCGTTAAAATGAAAGTACTCGAGGCGCTGTGTGTTGGGGCGCCAATCGTGCTCACTGCAAAGTCAGCTGAAGGCCTAAGTAACTTCAATTACAAAACCCTACACCATGATGCGGCTACCTTTACACAAGAATGCATGAGTCTTTTAATTGCTCCTGAGGCCAGAAAACAAGACGGTGCGACAAACTTTCATTACTACCAGCAGCATTTTTATCCACAAAAAGTGCAAGCAGATTTACTGCATCTGCTCAAACAACTTTAAAATTATCCTTAATATTGCCATACATGTTGAGTTTTCTGTTTTGGTTAGGGTTTATTTTCATTTTGCACAGCTATGTGCTTTATCCTTATATACTGAAATTACTCGTTCGTAAAAAAGGACTCACGACCAACAGGTCCATGCTGACACACCGCCCAGCACTCAGCATCATCATTCCGGCACACAACGAAGAACTAGTACTCGCAGAGAAACTCAATTCTATTTTAGCCTCAGACTACGACCTAAGCTCACTTGAAATCATCATTGGTATAGATCAATCAACAGATTTCAGCGGTATCATCGCCGAGTCTTTTCAAGAAAAATTCCCACATTATAAAGTGCATTATTTTTCCGAGCGCCAGGGCAAAATAAAGATTGTCAATGCACTCGTACCGCTGGCTCAACATGAACTTATTGTTCTCACTGATGCCAATGTGCTTTTTACCAAAGACACACTCAAAGCACTAAGCCAACACTTTATTGATCCATCTATTGGCTTGGTAGATACCCGCATGAAAAACTATGGCCTTAAAAACACCGGTATTTCCATGCCTGAGTCTGACTATATTGCCGGGGAGGTCAAGGTCAAAGAGGCAGAAGGTGCTTTGTGGGGGGCCATGATGGGGCCCTTTGGCGGTTGTTTTGCATTTAGGAAAATCTGTTTTTCACCCATTCCCGCTCACTATTTGGTCGATGATTTTTTCATCAACATGACCTGTCTTGAAAAAGGCTTCAAATGCATCAATGAGCAAAATGCCGTGGTCTTGGAAGATGTTTCCAATGACCTCAAGGTTGAATTCAAACGCAAGATTCGAATTTCAGCAGGCAACTTCCAAAATCTGAGTCGCTTTTGGCGTTTGCTTTTGAAGTTCAATGGCCTTTCCTTTGCCTTTTTATCACACAAAGTGTTGCGCTGGATCAGCCCGGTCTTCTTGCTATTCATGATTTTGCAAATCCTTGCAGCAAAAGACCACTCTTGGTTTTACAGCATCTGCTATTTTATATTAATCATGATTCCACTCACGTTTGTGGTTGATTACCTGGCACGCAAGCAGCAGACGCACGTCGTCTTTTTGCGCTACATCATTCATTTTATCAGCATGAATGTAGCCTTGTTTTTAGGTTTACTTCAATTTTTAAAAGGAATTCGCTCCTCAGTTTGGGAACCAACCAAGCGACATCAGTAAGTTTTTT
>CAYPVA010000119.1:0-5949 GCA_964414045.1 uncultured Lishizhenia sp.
CGAGACGGTTAAAAAATAAGTTTGCAAACTATATCAGCTTAAAGCCATTAGTCTCAGATTAATGGCTTTTTTTATTGCTATTTTTGTCACTTTTTAAAATAAAAATGAGTTTTCATCGTTCATCTGCCATGGCTCTTCGCTACCTCTTGCCCCTTGTCTTGCTCCTGAGCGCTTGTGTGAAAAACAATCCGGATCCATCTTGGCTAGAAGTCAACGAATGGACACTAGAGGCAAACCCATCGTTAAGTGGAGAAGAGGGCGAGCTCACCCACAAAATCACAGATGCTTGGGTATATATCGATGATAAACTAATCGGTGTTTTTCAGGTTCCTTTTAAAATTCCAATTCTTAAATCTGGCCCTTGTAATATCCGTTTATACCCAACTATTCGCATCAATGGATTTCAGGCAAATAAAATAAAGAATGACCAAATGGTTCCGTACGACATTGCGGCAACCTTGGTTCAAAATCAGACTTTTACAATCAATCCGGTAACCCATTACAAGGACAATGTTAGTTTTTGGATTGAAGATTTTGAAGACATCAATATCAAACTAACCGACGACCCAAATACGTCTTCAGCAAATTTGAATTTAGCCAATGATTCTTTAAAGTGGTTTAATGGCAACTATTATGGAAGGGTGTTGTTGTCACCACAAGATTCTATTTGGATAGCCTATACCAATCAGGATCAACAATTGACTATTCCAAAAGGAAGACAAGCCATTCTTGAAATGGATTATTGCAATTCAATTGACTTCACGCATTATTTGCTTTTTGTGAATGCGGGTGGTACTACCGAGAATCCGATGATTACAATGCTAAATCCACCTAAAGGAAAACCGCTGGTTTGGAAAAAGATTTATCTAGAACTCAACGAAGTCATTGGTTATGGGCCAAATAATACCAATTATGTACAGGCATTCAAGGCGTTTTTCGATGACTCGGTTGCCAACAACCTAATTCTAATAGATAACATTAAAGTGGTTTATTTCCCGTGAAAGATCGCTTTTGGATAGCATGTTTGGTGAGCATTGATTATTTCAGTGCAGCATTTGCATGGGCACTTTTCTTTTACCTCAGGCAAGTCTTTATTGAACAGCATGCTTTTCATCCCGACCAGAATTTTTTATTAGGAACATTTTTGTTACCCTTATTTTGGCTTGGTTTTTACCTGTTGCAAGGGACTTATCATGACGTGCGCAGACTTTTTAGAATGAAAGTCTTGCTCATGAGTTTGGGTGCTACTTTCTTTGGTACAATTGTATTATTCTTCACCCTGCTACTCGACGATCAAATCCAGACCTACCAAAGTTACTATCAGCTAACTACTTGGCTATTTGCCATCCATTTCACCTTATTGGCTTTTTCAAGAATCTTGTTTACCACAGTTTTGATCAGTTATATCCGCGCAGCGGGTCATGGCTTTAGGACTTTAATTGTCGGTGGTAATGAAAGAGCGCTTGAAATTTATCATGAACTCACGGCAAGCCCGAACATGATCAATTATTTTGTGGGCTTTATTCAAGTTAATGGCCGAGATAACTTGCTTTCTGGGCTCTTGCCTCATTTGGGCAAAACACCTGAAATTGAACAAGTACTTGAATCACAGCAAGTAGAAGAGGTAATTATTGCCGTTGAAAGCTCAGATCACGACCGACTTAAAGACATTATTGCGCGTATTGACAACGGAAAAATTCGCATTAAGGTCTTGCCTGACATGTACACCATTTTGGCAGGCTCTGTCGAAATGACCAATATTTACGGTGCCTTACTCATAGAAATCAATCCGGATGTCATGCCTTATTGGCAAAGGGCCATTAAACGTCTTATGGACATCGTTCTTTCTTTTATAGCGCTCATTGCACTCATTCCTTTTTTCATTTTTTCTGCCATAGCAGTACGCCTGTCTTCGCCTGGTCCAATCTTTTTCTTGCAAGATCGCGTCGGTTTGAATGGGAAGAATTTCAAGATCATCAAATTTCGCACGATGTACGTTGATTCTGAAAAGTCAGGGCCGCAATTATCTAGTGAAGGAGATCCACGCATTACACCTATAGGGCGCTTCATGAGAAAAACAAGGCTCGATGAATTCCCACAGTTTGTCAATGTGCTTCTTGGTCAAATGTCATTGGTGGGCCCAAGACCTGAAAGACAATTTTACATTGATCAGATTGTTCAAGTCGAACCACAATATACCCATTTAACGAGAGTGAGGCCGGGCATCACTTCCTGGGGGCAAGTCAAATTTGGCTACGCAGAGAACGTAGATCAAATGTTGCAGCGCATGAAATTTGATTTGATTTACCTGAAAAACCGCAGTCTAGTTTTAGATATCAAAATCATGTTTTATACCGTGATCATCGTTTTCAAAGCACAAGGAAAGTAATCTTTGCTAGATTCAGAGATTATGTGTATCTTTGCACCCTTAATTAACTAATTTATTAATCTGGGTTTCGTACCCTAAACAGTAAAGTACAATGGCAACACGCATTCGTCTTCAAAGACACGGTAAAAAAGGCAAACCATTTTTTCATTTGGTAGCTGCAGATAGCCGTGCAAAACGCGATGGTAAATTCATCGAAAAACTCGGAACTTATAACCCAACTGCTAACCCTGCTGTGATCGACATCAACTTCGACGCAACACTTACATGGGTTCAAAATGGTGCCGAAATGTCTGACACAGCTCGTGCTATTCTATCTTACAAAGGTGTTTTGTACAAAAATCACTTACTTAACGGAGTGAAGAAAGGTGCATTAACAGCTGAGCAAGTAGAAGAGCGTTTCAACAAATGGTTGGCTGACAAAGAAGCAAAAATTGACAGCAAAATCTCTGGTCTTGCTAAAAGTGCTGAAAAAGCAAAAGCTGATCGCTTAGCTGCAGAAGCTGCAACGAACGCTGCTAAAGCGGCTGCCGTAGAAGCTAAAAATACACCAGCTGTAGAAGAGGTAGCAGAAGAAGCTCCAGCAACTGAAGAGGTTGTAGCAGAAGAAGCTCCAGCAACTGAAGAAGCTGCTCCTGCTGCTGAAGAAGCATCAGAAGAAGCTGCTGCTGAATAAGCATATGCAACAACAAGATTGCTATTATTTAGGTCTTATCGCGAAACTTCACGGATTCAAAGGTGAAGTTTCGCTGTTTTTAGACGTTACTGATCCAAGTGCATACGTAGGACTCGATGCCTTGTTTCTAGATATGAATGGCCAACTCACGCCATTTTTCATTGAGGGCTTTAAGCTCAAAAATAAAGGTTTTGCTGCAGTCAAATTTGAGGGCGTTGAAACCGAAGAAGCAGCCAAACGCTTGCTTAAAAAGAAAGCCTACCTTCCTTTAGAAATTCTTCCAGAACTCGATCAAAGCTCATTCTATGACCATGAAATTATTGGTTATAAGGTTTTTGACGCCGATAAAGGCGCCATAGGAGTGGTACAAGATGTCATAGACATGACGGCCAACCCATTGTTGCAAATCGACTTCAACGGAACTGAAATACTTGTTCCTATTTTTGATGGGCTCATTCAAAAAGTTGAGCGCAAAAAAAAGGAGCTTTTTATCAAAGCTCCTGAAGGATTAATCGATTTGTATATTGGTTAGTTAAGCAGCCCCATTGCTATCTTCATTCTGATTACTTTTTTTGCTGCTGCATCAACTTGTGCCTTGAAAGCTGGATCTTTTCTGTAATGTTGTAGAATTTCAGTATGCGCTTTCTTCGCATCAACAGGCATTAATACGATGTCGCAACCAGCGGCAACTGCTTTGTAAGCACATTCAGGTACAGCTACAACACCACCCATATTCATTGCATCCGTTACGACGAGCCCTTTGAAACCCATTTCATTTTTGAGTAAATCGGTTACAATGGTTTTAGAGCAAGTTGCAGGAAGGCCATTCGTTTGATATTTTGCATTGTTCTGAACGGCAATATGCGCCACCATTATAGAAAGTACACCTTGTGCAATGAGTGGCGGATAATTTTGAATTTCTTTCAATTCTCCGTCAATCATTTGCAAAGATTTGTGGGTGTCTCCAGATACTAAACCGTGTCCAGGGAAGTGCTTGGCAGTGGCAATGATGCCTTGTTTTTGGGTTTCGTCGATAAACGCCCCGGACCAAGGGATAATATTAGCAGGTACCGCACCAAAGCTTCTGAAGCCAACCGTTGCATTGGGTGACATATCGACAACAGGTGAAAAGTTATAATTGATACCGATGTCATTTAAGTCCTTTGAAATAATTTGAGCACAGTTTCTAACTTCTTCGATAGACTGCATTTCGTTTGCCTTTTTAACAGGCGAAGAACCCATGATTTTGCGATTGACCAAACTTGGTTCTGCATCGGCGCTATATAAAAAAGGGAGATTTCCGTATTTTTTATTTTGCGCTTCAAAATCGGTAATCCATGTTGTAAATCCTTCTTTGGTGCCATTGAGCATCAGAACGCCACCAATGATGCGGTTTTTGATGTGCTGATCTATGGTTGTTTTCTCTTGCCCGAGTCTACCGACGGCTGGCATGATCAATTGAGCTACTATGGCAGTGTCGTCCAGGCTTGCAAAAACTTTTTCTACTGCTGCATCGAGGTCTTTGTTGTCTTGTAGGAAATCTTGCAGCGCAAATTTTGTTTGAATATGGACAACTTCAGGTTTTTTCACCTCATTTTTAGGTGCTTGTGCACAACTATTAAAGAGCAATCCGCTGCTCAAAATACTTAATAATGTTAATTTCATAGCTCAAAGATAAAAGTTTACAACTAATTGAGACATTCAAACGACTTAAACAAAACCATATTTATGCAACGCCTATTATTTATTTCCCTATTTTTTGTCGCGTGCGGAGGTACACAAACATACGCTCAGAATTTTTACAATCGCGATACCATTCAAGTCATTGAAATATTCTTTTCGTTTACAAACTGGGATGCGCAGCTAGATGCCAATGCTGCTGCCGAGACATATATTTATGCAGACTCAGTTCGCATCAACGGACAAAGCTTTGATTCTTGTGGTGTGCGCTACAAAGGAAATAGTTCTTACAACGCCAGTAATCAAAAAAATCCTTTGCACATCGAATTGAATACCATTAAAGGCAATCAAGATTATGCAGGGGTCAAAGACATCAAGTTGTCCAATTGTTACAAAGACCCTTCTATGATCCGCGAGGTTTTGTCGTATCAAATTCTCGAAAACTACATGGATTGCCCCGGATCTAATTTTGCCAGGGTTTATATCAATGGGCAATATCGTGGTGTTTACACCAACAACCAGTCCATCAATGATGATTTCAATCAAGAACATTACTACCGCTCAGACGATACTTATTTTAAGTGTAATCCGGTGGGTGGTGCAGGTCCTGGTGGAGGCACAAGCCCTGATTTGAAATATTTGGGTACAGATAGCAGCACTTATTTCAATGGTTATGAGTTGCAATCTACATATGGTTGGAACCGTTTGGTCGCCTTGTGCAACACACTCAATAACGACTTTCAAAACATAGAAAACACCTTGGATATTGATAGAGCCATTTGGATGCTCGCCTTCAATAATGTGTTGGTCAACCTTGATTCCTACAGTGGAGCTTTCAGACAAAATTATTACCTTAGTTGGGATAAAAATGGCCGTTTTGTCCCTACAGTTTGGGATGTCAATATGAGTTTTGGTGGTTTTCCAGGTGGAACAGGATCAGGAACCATTACACCATCTACGCTCGATCCTTTTTCAAACGCAACTTCTGCCAATCACCCTTTGATCAAACAAATAATGGCCAATCCACTTTACAAGCGCATGTACATGGCGCATGTACGCACGATGGTACAAGAAATGTTTGCTTCTGGACAATACGAAACATGGGCGCAAAATCTCATGGCATTGGCCGATTCCTCTATTCAAGCCGACCCTTATAAATTCTATACTTACAATCAGTTTCTCACTAGTCTCACAACTGCAGTAGCGG
>CAYPVA010000120.1:0-5941 GCA_964414045.1 uncultured Lishizhenia sp.
TGAATCAACTACTACATAAAATGACGTTTTCTAAAAATACCGTTATCTCAAAATATGCTGCCCTTGTCCTTTTAGTTCAGCTATTTACAATGCATTCGTTCTACGCCCAGGGCCCAGTTACACTATGTCTTGGTCAAGACACTACTGTTTGTCCCGGACAAACCGTTGTGATTAACAACTGTAATTCAGGAACCACGCCCGGAACATCGGCTGGTCTGTACCTAAATGCACCAACGAATGTCACACTTTCTGATGACTCTTGGTCAGCAGCAGTTAGTATAGGATTTCCGTTTAACTTTTACGGCACCAACTATTCTCAATGCGTCATTGGATCAAATGGTCTCATTTCATTTAACTTATCCAATGCTAGTGGTTACTGTCCATGGGCGCTTTCAGGAGTTGGTACATTGCCAAATGCTGGTTTTGCTGCAGCTAAAAACACCATTATGCTTACCTACCAAGACATCAACCCGTCTTTAGGTGGTCAAATCCAATACCAAACAATCGGAACTGCACCTAACCGCAAGTTTGTTGTCCTGTACAAGAACATTATGATGTTTAGCTGTACTTCACAATGTAACTATATGGCCATTGTGCTCTACGAAACAACCAATGTATTTGAACTTCACATTGGCAACAAACCAATTTGTTCTACTTGGAATAGCGGTTTAGCTATCCAAGGCTCAGAAAACAATGCGCCAATGCCAACAGCACACATCACACCAGGTAGAAACAACACCGTATGGGGTGCCAACCAAGATGGACGCCGCTTTACGCCAACTTCACCAACAAATACAGCGGCTTACACCATTACACAAATTCCTTACGCGATGGTCAATAGCCCCGGTAGTAATTTTGTTTGGGCCAACACCAACGGACAAACCTTCCCCTACAACAACGGTACGCTTAACGTGAATATCATCCCGCCAGGAACCACCGGTTATTTCCTTTCAGGTGCCGCTTGTGGGACCAGTATTGGCTCCATTACCCAAGACACCACTTGGATTACCCGCGCTACACCGTCCGTAACCACAACAGTCATTCCAGATGTTTGCTCACAAGGCATCGGTAGTGCCACAGCTATACCAGGTGCAGGCTCACCAGCACCATGTACTTACACCTGGAACCCGGGTGCAATCACAGGTAATCCAGCGATAAACTTAACTGCCGGAACCTATACAGTCACTCAACATGACGGCAATGGTTGTAACTCAACCGCTACTGCAATTATCACAGACACTCCAGCCAACTTCTCTTATACCTCAACGCCAGTTTCCTGTCCAGGTGGTTCTGACGGAACAGCTACAGCAAATGTGACACCAGCTACAGGTGTCATTACTTATCAATGGAGCACTGGTGCCAACACCCAAACAGTTACCGGCCTTTCAGCGGGTAATTATTGGTGTTATGCATCGAATTCAACAGGATGTTCCGATACCATCTACGTGACCATTACCGAAATTCCGGCCATGATTTTAAGTGCTGTTAATATCGTAGATGCCAACTGTTACACTTTCGCCAACGGGCAAGCAACTGTTGATGTTACACAAGGAACGGCACCTTACACCTACGATTGGGATATCTCCTCTTCCCTTGCAGCAACAGCCCTTGACCTCCCTGCTGGCCTCAACACTTGTACGGTTACAGACGCAAACGGCTGTGTGCAAACTATCGGTGTCACAATCGGACAACCAAATCCACTTGACATCACCTTCCTTACCGCGGACACCATGATTTGTTCGGAATCAAATATTGTCCTGAGTGCTGCAGGGGCTGGTGGTTCAACGGCCTATACATTTACTTGGACTGAAAACGGCATCCCAATTGGCAACGGCTCTAGCATTACCGTTGACCCACTCAATTCAGGAACCGTATACTGCGTTACGCTCAGCGAACTTTGTGGCTCACCTACCACTACTGAATGCATGACCATCACTTTCCCACAAGATATCATCGCAATCATTCAGCCTGTTGACAACCAAATTTGTACACCAGGTAATTTTGAATTACACAACGTATCCACAAATGGTCAGGACATTGCCTCTACAGCCTACTCCTTCTCGAACGGTGATCAATTTAATTTACCGAATCAAGACACCCTTTTCCATACCATTGCGCAACCCGGAGACTACGACCTGAGCGTCATTATCACCTCTATTCATGGTTGTATCTACAACGGTTTCTTTGATGATTTACTCACCGTTACACCGATGCCATCGGCTAATTTTACACTTTCAAAAAATCCGGTTACTTGGTTTGAAACCACCGTTCAAACGAATGATATTTCGTCGGGTAACATCGCACAATACGACTGGACTTCCCCAGGAGCAACACAAATCACCAGTAACGGATCCAGCGCCATTATTTCATACCCTGAAGGTGTGATGGCAACCTACCCGATTATGCTCACCGTTACCACTGTAGATGGCTGTTCAGACTCTATTTCTATTGACATCGAAGTAGTCTCAGACGTTATATTCTATGCTCCTACAGCATTTACCCCAGACGACGACGAACACAATCAAGTATGGTCTTTCTATATAGAAGGCATCGATAACGAAAATTTCAACCTCGCTATCTATAACCGCTGGGGCGAAATCATTTGGGAAACCAATGACCCACACGCCTACTGGGACGGCTATTACAACGGCGTAAAGGTACAACCTGGCACCTACGTATGGAGGGCTTGGTACAAAGAATTAGATACGGACGGCAAAACAATTAAAACTGGCATGATTCATGTGATTAGATAAGCCATGAAAAAATACCCTTACTTAATAGCCCTCATTCTATTACTTAGTCAGGCTTCTTGCGCCCAAAAGATCAAAGCGCTGGGTAAAGAACTACCAATTAGCATCCCGACTATTCCGGCTGCAAAGCAACAGCTTTCTAACGAAGAAGTTATTTCAGGGCTCAAAGAAGCACTACAACTTGGCATTGAAAAAGCGGTCAATAAAAGTAGCCTGATCGATGGTTTTCTGGGCAATCCTCAAATTCGTTTACCATTTCCACCCGACGCCATCAAAGTCAAGGAAAAAGCCCTACAACTTGGCTTGACTGCAGAAGTTGAAAAATTTGAAACGACACTCAACCGTGCCGCTGAAGAAGCCGTCAAAGAAGCACTGCCCATCTTCAAAGAAGCCATTCTTCAACTGAGCGTACAAGATGGTTTTAAAATTTTAAATGGCGGGCAAGGTGCAGCAACAACGTTTTTAAAACAGCAAACTCAAAATGCGCTCTACAACGCATTTCTACCTAAAGTAAAAGCAGCCACTTCAAAAGTGGGCCTCACCGCCTACTGGAATCCGCTCATTACAAAATACAACACGGCTGCCAAACTTACGGGTGGCCAACAACTCAACCCCGACCTAGATGCCTATATTACGCAACGCGCCATCGAAGGTCTGTTTGTTTTAGTTGCACAAGAAGAGGATCAAATACGCGCCAATCCGGCAGCCCGAGTTTCAGATCTATTAGCAAAAGTATTTGGCTCTGTCTAATGCAATACCCTGATACTGAACTTGTCCTTGATGCAAATGGCGCCGTTTATCATTTAGGGCTTCAACCCGAACAACTTGCCTCCAAGATTATTTTAGTTGGTGATCAAGATCGTGTAGCTAAAATCAGTCGCTTCTTTGATGTCATTGAATATCAAATTCAACACCGCGAATTCGTGAGCCATACCGGGCTTTACAAAGGAAAACGACTCACGGTACTCTCTACCGGCATCGGGACAGACAACATTGACATCTGCCTACAAGAACTAGACGCTTTGGTCAATATTGATTTGGTCAACAGGGAAGAAAAACAAACTAAAACATCCTTAGAAATTGTCCGCATCGGAACTTGTGGCATCTTACAGAAAGCTATTCCGGTTCATTCCTTTATTTTATCTTCACATGCCCTGGGCTTGGATAACGTTGCGCATTTTTATCCGATTGAATTTTCCCATGAAGAATTAGAATTATTAAATGAAATCAAGCAACAAATAAATTTTCCTGATCAGATCATGCCTTATTTAAGCGGGGCGGATTCTGAACTGTTCAAGCGCATGAATAGCGAACAAGTGCACAGTGGAATTACCGTCACAAGCTCTGGTTTTTATGGGCCTCAAGGGAGGTCTTTGCGCTTAGAAAGTAAAATGAGAAATATCCATTTGCAACTTGGTTCTTTCCAGAAAGATGAACACCGCATCATGAATTTTGAAATGGAGAGTTCGGCAATTTTTGCGCTCGGAAAGGCATTAGGGCACGCTTGTACCACACTTTGTTTGGGTGTAGCCAACAGACCCAATGAAGAATTCTCTACGGGGATTGATCAAAAAATGGATGAGTTGATTCAGTACGTCCTAGAAAGGATTTAATACCCCTTCCATCAGTAACTAATTTCTTACTACTCCAAATATTTATCGAGGGTAATGTGTAAATTGAGCCCTCTGAGCTCAGGACCACTTGCAATGATTTCACCCGCTCCGTTGACCAAAAAAGCATTGGGAATGGTGGCCACCTGATAGTTGGCTGCAGCTAAACCTTGTGCATCCAGCACATGATATTTCCAGGAAAGATGATCTGTCAAAATGGCTTGTTTCCAAGCCTCTTGGTCCTGATCTAAAGAAACACTGAATACTTCAAAACCTTTGGCGTCTTTGAATGCTTTGTTGTGGTATTTTTGATAGGCCTCGACTACATTTGGGCTCTCTTTGCGGCAAGGGCCACACCATGATGCCCAAAAATCAATGAGCACCATTTTTCCGCGCAAGGAGGAAAGTTTGAGTGTTTTTCCTTTCGGCGAGAGCAAACTGATTTCAGGGGCAATGGCACTTGCTTGCGGAGTACTTTGATTTGTATCTTTTTGTACGCACAGGGCATAACATGCAAATACAAGCAACAACCCTGTAATCAGTATCAGTGGCTTTTTCATCCGATGCGTCTGATATCGGCCCCGATATTGTTGAGGCGAAGTTCGATGTCTTGGTAACCGCGGTCAATTTGTTCGATGTTGTGAATGACGCTCTTGCCTTTGGCAGATAATGCGGCGATCAATAATGAAACACCCGCACGGATGTCAGGAGAGGTCATTTCAATTCCTTTCAAACTGTGTTCGCGGTTGAGGCCTATTACGGTTGCTCTGTGCGGATCGCAGAGAATGATTTGCGCGCCCATGTCGATGAGTTTATCGACAAAGAACAAACGCGACTCAAACATTTTTTGATGAATAAGGACCGAACCTTTGGCTTGAGTTGCCACCACCAAAATAATGGATAGTAAGTCTGGTGTAAAGCCCGGCCATGGCGCATCGTAGATGGTCATGATGGAGCCATCGATGAAGGTTTCAATTTCGTATTTTTCTTGAGCCGGTATATAGATGTCGTCTCCGCGACGCTCTAATTTGATGCCCAAGCGTCTGAACACATTTGGTATGACACCGAGGTTTTCCCAAGAAACATCTTTGATGGTAATTTCAGATTGCGTCATGGCTGCTAAACCAATGAAACTTCCGATTTCAATCATGTCAGGTAAAATGCGGTGAAAACAACCTTTTAGTTCCTTGACACCTTTGATGGTGAGCATGTTAGAGCCAATCCCGGTGATGTTGGCACCCATAGAATTGAGCATTTTACAAAGTTGCTGAATGTAGGGTTCACAAGCTGCGTTATAAAAAGTGGTTTCACCTTCGGCCATGACAGCTGCCATGAGAATATTGGCTGTACCAGTTACGGATGCTTCATCGAGGTGAATGTAGGTACCCTTGAGCTGGGCAGCCTCTACAGAATAAAAGTGCTCGCCGGCATCGTAGTTGAACTTAGCGCCCAACAAGGCAAAGCCTTCAAAGTGAGTGTCTAGGCGTCTGCGGCCAATTTTATCACCACCTGGCTTCGGAATAAAACCGCGGCCATAGCGCGCTAGAAGCGGCCCAACAATCATGATCGAGCCACGCAATG
>CAYPVA010000121.1:0-5924 GCA_964414045.1 uncultured Lishizhenia sp.
ACAAATCATTCACAAACAATGTTCAAAATGTCAAATTTACACTAAGTGTGTTTTTGCGCTTTTTTTGATGCGTTGTATACAAGGTAAATTCCAGCAATAACTAAAGGAATACTGAGTAATTGACCTGTGTTTAATGGGAGGGTGTAGTCTCGGGCGGTTTGACCCAATTTAAAGCATTCGCAAATAATTCTTGAACCAAAAATCAAGATCAAGAAACTGCCAAAAACAAAGCCCGGTTGTTGCCATTTTTTCAGCTTCCAGTACAAATACAATAGGATCCAAAATGAAATAAAATAGCAGATGGCTTCATAGAGCTGGGCCGGATGACGAGGTGTTGGGTCGTAAAAACCAGTTGCCTCATTGAAATAATACTGGAATTTGAAGGCCCAAGGAACGGTTGTTTCATAACCCACCATTTCGTGGTTGACTAAATTTCCCAGACGAATAAAAGTACCTGCAATGGCAATAGGTGCCGAAATGCGGTCTAAAATCCAGATGTAGGACATTTTAGAAACTTTCTTGGAAAAAATAAAGAGGGCAATGAGAATAGCAATAGCAGCTCCGTGGCTGGCCAAACCGCCTTCCCAAACCTTGATGATATCTCCAGGATGTGAAAAATAACCGCGTTCGAATTTACCGTTCACGATCCCATCCCAGTAAGGGCCGTAAAACATTACGTGGCCTAAACGTGCGCCAATAATGGTGGCGAGCACCATGTAGGTGACCAAGCTATCGAGTATTTTGTCAGATACTTGTTCTGCTTTAAACATTTTTCGGATCACAAAATAGCCCATCACTATACCCGAAACAAAAAGTAAACCGTAAAGATTTGGCGTGCGCCATCCTTCAATGAGTTGTGAGTCGATGGTCCAGTTGATAAAAAGTCTCATGGTGCTTATTTATTGAAGGCTTGGTTGATAAGTGCCTCAGGTTTTTCTTTGTGTGCTTGAAAGGGTAGTGCGGCAGACCGACCTTTTTTAAAGATTAGGTTGCTTTTATTGAGGCCTTTGCGCAGTTCTTTTTGTGCTTCTATTGGTAAATGTATGGTGTCTTGGCAGCTTGAACTACAACAGTTTTCCATTTTTTCTTTACAAGCATCGCATTGAATAAAAAGCAAATGACAGGCGTCGTTCGCACAATTTGTATGCGTGTCAGCGGGTGCCCCACATTGATGGCAAACCGCTATGATATCCGGCGTGATGCGCTCGCCACGGCGTTCGTCAAAGACAAAGTTTTTACCGATAAATTTATTTTCTAAGCCCTTCTCCTTGCAGTCGTTGGCGTATTTAATAATGCCTCCTTCTAGCTGGTGTACATTTTTAAATCCTTTGTGCTTGAACCAAGCTGAGGCTTTTTCACAGCGTACCCCACCGGTACAATACATCACAATATTCTTGTCTTCGTTGCCCTTTAAAACCGTTTCTTCAATATAAGGCAAGGATTCTCTGAAAGTATCGACATCAGGTAAAATAGCACCTTTGAAATGCCCAACTTCCCATTCGTAATGATTTCTAAAATCAATCAGTAAGGTGTTGGGGTCATTGGTGAGTTGATTGAACGCTTCAGCATCAAGGTGAATTCCTTTATCCGTGACATCAAAAGTTGCATCGTTGAGGCCATCCGCTAATATTTTGTGGCGCACTTTAATTTTGAGTTTCAAGAATGGAAAATCTGCCTCGGCATCATCGACCGCAAAATTGAGTCTGATTCCATTTAAAAAATCGATTTGATAGAGTTCTTCTCGGAACTGGCCAAGATGCTCTTTTGGCACAGCAATTTGGGCATTGATCCCTTCCTTGGCAACATAGGTGCGGCCAACGATGTCAAGTTTCGTCCAATTGAGGTAAAGTTCGTTTCTGAACGCTTGCGGATCTGCAATATGTGCGTACTGATAGAAGGAGATCGTAATGTATTGATGGCCAATTTCTTGTAGATGTTTCTCTAAAGTGGGCCTATCAAGCGTATTCCAAAGTTGCATATTTTGGTAATTGACGAATTGATATTAAACCGCTACGTTGTGTTCGCGAAGGGCGTCGTTAAGTGATGTTTTTAAATCGGTAGAGGCCTTGCGCTTGCCGATGATAAGGGCACACGGAACTTGATAGTTTCCGGCGGCAAATGTTTTGGTGTATGAACCAGGGATTACCACAGATCTTTCTGGCACATATCCATGATGTTCGATTGGCTCAGGGCCACTTACATCAATGATTTTTGTAGACTTGGTCAAGACAACATTAGCGCCTAAAACTGCCTCTTTGCCTACGCGAACGCCTTCTACTACAATACAGCGAGAACCAATGAAGGCGCCATCTTCAATGACAACGGGTGCCGCTTGTAGTGGTTCAAGTACGCCTCCGATACCTACGCCACCACTGAGGTGAACATCTTTGCCAATTTGTGCGCAGCTGCCAACGGTTGCCCAAGTGTCAACCATTGTATTGCTGTCTACATAGGCACCAATATTGACATAAGATGGCATCATGATGACACCAGGTGCAACAAATGCACCGTAGCGTGCAATGGCATGCGGAACAACCCGAACACCAAGTTCTTTGTAATTGCGCTTGAGGGCCATTTTATCGTGGAATTCAAACGGACCAACTTCAATAGTTTCCATTTGACGGATCGGAAAATACATGACCACCGCTTTTTTGACCCATTCGTTGACTTGCCAATTACCGTCTTCAAGCGGCTCGGCTACGCGAAGTAGACCTTTGTCAAGATCTTCAATTACTTTTTCAATGGCGGCAATTGTTTGGCTTTCAGCTAATAAGCTGCGGTCTTCCCATGCCGCTTCAATTTGTTGTCTCATTTGAAACTTGTTGTTTTGGAATTAAAATTAATAAGATCAAGCCCAGGACAAAAAATACGACCAAGGCCAGAATTGAAGTGCGAATGTCCAATAAGCCCTCAATAAGTCCAAATGTAAGCGTTCCGATGGCGAGGCCTATTTTTTCTGCAAGGTCATAGAAACTAAAGTAGGAGGTGAGGTCTTTGGTTTCGGGTAATAATTTGGAGTAAGTGGAGCGCGATAACGACTGAATACCACCCATCACCATACCCACACCTGCTGCAGCGATGTAAAACTGCCATGGATACCAAACAAACTGGTACACATAAATACAGAGTAAAATCCAAATAGCGATGGAGATGCCAAGTGCTTTGAAGTTGCCAATTTTCTTGGAAACAAAAGACATAAGATAAGCACCAGCAATTCCAATAAATTGAATGATCAAAATGGATAAAATGAGGTCTTGTTGTTTGATGCCAATAACTTCTTTGTTAGCGAAGGCAACCGCCATCACCATAATGGTTTGCACCGCCATGTTAAACATGAAATAGGATCCTAAATACCCCTTGAGGGTTTTATTTTCCTTGATTTGCTTCCAGACTTGATACACTTCCTTGTAGCCAGAAGAAATGAGGTTTTTTTGATCGGTTTTGGTAGCTTTTGTCTTTGGCAATCGCGAAAATGAAAAAGTAGCAAAAGAAATCCACCATAAACTGACAAGTGGAAAAGCCCATTTGATCGGGATTACCTTGGTAAATACGGTTAATATCAAAATGATTATTAAAAGAGTTGAACTACCTAGGTAGCCCATCGAATATCCCCGTGCAGATACTTTGTCGTGGTCAGCGGGATCAGCTATGTCTGGTAAATAGGCATTGTAATAGACCAAGCTAGCCCAAAAACCAATGGAGCCAAAAAATAAAGGCAAGATGCTCCAGTTGATCATAAAAGGAGAGAGGCCCTCAGCGCCATTTGGTGGCGCATTGAAAAAATAGAGTAACCCGCTTGCTGCGGCACCCATGTAGCAGAAAAACTGCATAAATAATTTACGCTTTCCACCCGCATCGGCAATTCCCGATAGCAAAGGAGAAATGAGCGCTACAATGATATAAGACAAACAAATGACATAAGCATAGAATTCAGTGTTGTGAAATTCTCTTCCGAAGAAAGATACGGTGTCATAGATGGTTTGGCCGGCTTCGTTCTTTACACTAGTTTTGGTTTCGAACAAAATAGGAAAGATAGCCGAGCTGATGATCAATGGATAAACAGAGTTGGCCCAATCATAAAATACCCAACCTGTAATGATGCGTTTGTTCCCTTTTTCCAACATATTTCAAAATTAGGGAAATATCCTTATGATGTGATTTCAAGTTGATATTTCAGCAAAAGCCCACTAAGTTGATGGTTAGCTATGACCATGCCTTTTACTTGATTGTGTTCAGGAGAGAGGGCGATGTTTTGACAACCTCTTAAGTCGGCTTTGCGCAAATCTGAATTTTCAAAAATGGCACCCGTTAAAATGCAATCATTGAAAGCAACACCTGAGGCTTTCACCTCCGTGAAATCTACTTCGGTGAGGTCACACTGTTCAAAACTACATTGTTGTATGTTACATTGATAAAATGTAGCGTGCCTGAGCAAACAATTTTTAAAACGACATTCAAAACCGAATGGGTTGGCTGCCTCAAACAGTATTCCTTGAAGTTTACAGTTTTGAAAATCGACCTCTTGGAAAGCGCACCCGGAAACGGATAGATTGGATAAGTCGCAATCTAGAAAACGACAACCAATAAATTTAGCGCCTCTGACCACGACTCCTTTGAAATCAAGTCCTGAAAAATCACAATTTTCATAGGTTCCGACTTCCCAATCATCAATTTTAGTGATATGTTGATCAAAGAAATTCAAATCAGTGATTTTCGTTTAAATAATCTGTTAAATACAGAAATGGCTCGTTGAGTTTTCCTTCAGAGGTGGTCTCTGTTCCTCGATAAATGACCTGATCGGGGTCTTCGTTTAAAAGCGGAGGAAATACATTTTTAAGCAATTGCTTGCCGAAATCTATGGAAGCATCTTTAGGAAGCTCACAGGGCAGGTTGTCTACGGCCATGACAGCAATTGCACCATGCTGTTCAAACGGAACTTCTTTGCCTGTTTGTGGATCGTAGCCATAAAAGGAGTCTCCAATTTTACTAGGACGAATGGTGCAAGCAACAGGGCCTGCAATGTCACAAGAAATATCGGCAACTAGCTTGATGCGATTGTTTGCCGAACGCAGCATTTCATTGGTTAAGATTAATGGTGATTTTGAAGACCAGAAATGACAAGGGATGTACATATCGCTCTTTTGAGCATAACTACCAAAGGCACTCTGGTATCTTTCTGGGTTTGAATAGAATTCTCCTTTATCAAAAGCAGCATCTGAGCTTCTTTTGAAATAGTCTTCAGTGTCTAAATGGGTGAAAACCGGGTAGTCAAAGGTTTGTTCTAGGTAAGCTTCAGGGCTCACTTCTTTGATAGGAAGTAAAGCAATAATTTCCCTGGCTCCGTGCCCAACCTTACCGAAGCCAGTCAATACGCAGCGGAAATTTTTAGGGACTTGCACTTTCTGTAATTCTTGCTCCACTTCTTTGCGGTCATGACACAAATGTGCCGCCTTCAAATCATAGGTTTTTTGTTGTAGGCCTAATGTTAAAAATGCGTTGTAAGCGCCAACGATACCTGCATATCTGCCAAAGCCGATGATGCGTTTATTGTGCTTGTCTTTGAGTACTTCGTAGTCAATCAACCTGATTTTTTTATCAAGTATCGCTTGAAGTAAAGCGCGGTTATAGGGCTGTTTTTTAATAGTATGTGAAAAAAACAGATAGGTCTTATTGGCGAGTAGCTGGTCTTTAGGAACTTCTTTGACGCCTAATAAAATATCGCAATGGCTGAGGTCTTCTTGTACAGGTAAGCCTTGCGCCCGATATGCATCATCAGAGAAACAACGAATGGGGCTATTTTGAACAGTGACCCTGACATGTGGATAGGATTCTTGAAGGGTTTTGCACTGTTCAGGGCTCAGGGGAACTCTGAAATCTGGGGGTGTTTTACCCTCTCGAATGATCCCGATGTTGATGATGGACAT
>CAYPVA010000122.1:0-5863 GCA_964414045.1 uncultured Lishizhenia sp.
CTATTGTGTTTATTTACAAATCAAAAGCAGAAAAAATCTACTTTTATTTTGCTTTAAAGGCAGAAATAGCTGCTCTTGTGAAATCGCTGAGTACCAAACGACCACTAATTGCAGCTCTTTCGATGAGAAGTTCATCCCAATTTTCTGTGCCTTGCCAGAAGATTTCTTTTAATGCAGACATGGCATCTGGATTAGAATGAGCAAGTTTGTTGCTCAACACTTCGATTGCGGCATCCATGTCTGAAATAGTGTCATAGATCTCAGTAAACAAACCTTTCTCACGTGCCCAAGCTGCGCTGCGCCATTCGCTTGCATTAATGGCAAGCTCACTCATGGCTGACAAGCCAATTTTTCTTTCAACAGCGGGCCCAACAACAAAAGGCCCAATTCCTACTGCGAGTTCAGATAATTTGACTTCTGCTCGGGCTGTGGCAAAACAGTAGTCTGTGGCAGAAGCCAAGCCAACACCACCTCCGACGGCCTTTCCTTGAACGCGACCGATGATCAGCTTTTTAGATTTGCGACAAGCATTAATAACCTTCGCAAAACCTGAAAAGAATTGCAACCCGGTTTCAAGGTCTTGGATAGAAATGAGTTCGTCGAAACTTGCACCTGCACAGAACGCTTTTTCTCCTTCCGATTGCAAGATCAAAACTTTAGCGGCATCATTGGCACTTACTTCCGTAATTGTATCGGCGAGTTTTTGAAGTATTTTCCCAGGTAAGGAATTGCTTAAAGGATGACCGAACGTGATGCGTGCAATACCGTTTTGATTTATTTCAGCCTTTACATAGCCTTGTTCAATTGCGGAGCTCATATTAATTGGGAGTGATTTTGAAATGGATAAGAGAGATTGTATATTATTTTAGAGAAAAGCTATCAGAACCGATGAGTTGGCCATCGCAATAGATGCGAACGCGATACAACCCTTTGCTTGCGGTTTCTCCTTTGAGTTCATAATAAATGGTGAGGTCTAGGGCTTGGTTTTGATAATCGATTTCTTTGCGCTGTGTATAAGCAACACTCCCGCTTTCTGTTTCTGTTACGAAATTACTGCTGGCCTGAAGCGCTTCGCCATTTGGCCCGACAATTTGCATATAGACATATTTTTTACCTGCGTTGGTCAATACGTTTTCTGAGAGTGTAAAGCTGCTTCTGAACTGTACGGCGTTTTTAGCGCGGTCGGTTACTTCCATCGTGTTATTGACGCGTTGTTTGAGTGCCTCAGATTTAAAGTTGTAGGCCTGAAGCTTGCTGCCTTTCTTGATTTGTTGTTGCGATTCTTCTGCTTGTTTTTTGTAGGTATCGCGCTCTGTGGAGGTGTTGGTCAGTTTGACATTGGTTTCTTCGAGGCGGCTACCGAGGTCGATGTTGAGTGTATTTAAGGAGTCAATGGTACGGGCATAGCTGCGCATGATCGAACGCAAGGTTTCATTCTCTTTTCTGGCCTTGACGAGGTCGCGGGCAGTGAGTTTGGAGCGGTCTAGTTTTCTGAGGAGGTCGGTGATTTGTGCTTTTTGTGCGTTGAGGCTATCGGCCTTACTCGCGTCCTTTTCAATGAGTTTGTTGTAATTGCGCAACATCTGCTGCAGGTCTGACTTTAAATCTTGTTTCATGGTTCCGGTATATCCTGAAAGCGCACTTTCCATATCGGCCATGTCGGCAAGTAATTCGGCATTGCTATTTTTACAAGTGTTGAGTGCTGCGCGTTGTCTGGACCAAGCAAGGGTGAGGCCTGCCAAACCAGCGAGTAAAAGGAAGATGAAAACAAAATAGAAACTATTTGATTTTGGAGCAGTTGGTTGATTTTCCATTTGAAAAAGTTTTGTAATTCAAAAATACAAAGATTTCCGGTGTTTGAGTGGGAGAGCCCTATTGAGTTAATATTCAATCGGAAAATTTTTATTTTCACAAAGTGCCGTGCACTTGCATACAGATTTCTTTGGTGAAGCGTTTGATGCTGTCGGGCCCAACTGCTGTAAATCGGGCATCACTACTTGCGGGGTAAGGGCCACCGTGCTGCATGGTTTCGAGCACCCGAACACCCGTTGGCACGCCATTGATGATGATGCGACCCGCTATTTTTTGTGCAGCAAAAAGCAGTTCAGGATCGGTCTGCGCTGCATTGGTGAAGATTGAGAGCGTTAGTTGCCCACCGAGGATATTGAATAATTTGGGCAGATCAGCAAGATTTTCGTAGCTACAAACAATGGCAAACGGACCAAATACTTCTTCAAGGGCGGTAGGCGCATTGAATAAATCTTGGAGCTGCGTTTTTGCGATGCCCCAACGCGCAAAAATACCTTCAAGTGTTACTTGATTTTCTGAACGCGTGAATCCTTTGCATTGAAAAACTTGCCTTTTTCTGGCTTCAAACTTGGCATGAATATCAGGATGCAACATTGGAGTGGCAGGCAATTGCGCCAATTCTTTGAGTAAGAGCCTTTCAAATGCGTCTGCCTCTTCTGCTTGCACCAAGATCAAACCGGGTTTGGTGCAAAATTGCCCGGCATCTGTATGAATAGCAGCGGCTAATTTTTGTGCAACTTGCTCGCGTGTTTCTTGGTTTTGATTTGGTGCAATAATAACAGGGTTTAAGCTGCCCATTTCGGCAAATACGGGAATAGGATCGGGGCGTGCAGCAGCGAGGTCCATTAAGGCCCTGCCTCCTTTGATACTTCCTGTAAAACCTATGGCTTTGACTGCGCTTTCTTGGGCAAATGTACTGGCCCAGTGATAGGAATCATCTAATACGTGGCTAAAAACAAAAGGGGAAAGTGCCCATTGTTGAAGTGTTTGTGTAACGCATTGTGCTACAAGACTACTCGTGCCCGCATGCATAGGGTGTGCTTTGACCACGACGCAACACCCTGCAGCCAAGGCAGCAATGGTGTCACCGCCAAGGGTAGAGTAGGCCAGCGGGAAATTAGAAGACCCTAATACAAGGACGGTACCAAGTGGTAAGGTTTGTTTGGAAAATTGGATGTTTTCGGCTTCAGCGTATGCTGTTTTTTGCCAATTCACTTTTAAGATATGTTGGGCAAAAATAGAAATGGTGCGATGCGTGCGTTCAAATTCTGCCTCAAAGCGACTGCTCGATAAACCACTTTCTTGCTGATAAATTTTTGAAATAGCTACTTTGGCGTTCAGGAAGTTTGCTGCTAAATCATTTAAAAATTGAGCGCGTTGGGCAATAGAAAGCGCTGCAAATTGAGCTTGTGCGTTGTCAATTTGAATGCGCCACTCATTGATAAAATGCAGTGGAGTAGGGAAATGCAATTGCGTATCCCAGGTATTGAATTGAGGTTGAAAGGTCCTGAAACCTTTTTTCATGATTAAGCTTCGCTGAGCTCAAAAGAATAGCTCTCCATGATTTGGTTGGCGAGCATCTTTTTGCAGGCGGTATCGACTTTTTGGCTTGCTTCTTCTTTGTTGGCAGCTTCGACAAATAGACGGATGTGTTTACCAATACGAACGCCTTCAATTTCTGGAAGACCAATATTTTTCATTGAGTTAGTTACCGCCTTTCCTTGAGGGTCGAGTAGGGCGTCTAGTGGCATGACGTCGATTTCAGCTTTGAATTTCATGTTTTTTAAATTGAAAATTTTCAATAAGTGATAAAAGCAAGTACAAAAGTACAATTATTGGAATGGCCCAAATCAAAAATAATGGAATACTTATCAACGATATGCCAAGCAATAGGTAGCGGTAAGGGTTGGATTTCCAACTGAAGTCTTTGAATTTCAAGGCAAGAAGTGGCAATTCACTGACCATTAATAAAGAAAATAATACCGCGATGACCGCAAGCGAGTAACAATCAAAAAGCGAATATATCCAGCTGGCTTGATGTCCCCAATTTGAGATTTCAAACCAAAAATATAGCGGGAAGAAGCTGAAGAAAATGGTGGCGGTTGGGGTGGGGACACCAATGAATCTGTCAGATTGCCTTTGATCAAGATTAAATTTAGCCAAACGAAACATGGCAAAGAAGGGGATGATCAGCGCAACGAAGGGCAAGAATTTGATCGAGGCATTGTATGCGTTGTCTCGGCCATAGAAAAAAGCGGCCTTCCAATCGATAAGTTGTGCGACGACATATTCGCTGGCTACACCGTGGTAAGCCTTCAGGCCTTCGGCGTTTGGCATCAGGTTAGCGGTGTCAATGCCAACGATGATCATGACGAACATGAAAATTCCTGGAGCCACCCCAAAACTAACGAGGTCAGCCAAGGAGTCGAGTTGCTTTCCAAGTTCTCCGTTTGAATTGGTCATACGGGCTACAAAACCATCGAGGAAATCAAAAAGTGCAGAGGCTGCAAGGGCATATATCGCCCAATCTAAGCGGCCACTCAGGCTGAAAATGATAGAGCAAATTCCGCCCAATAGATTAAGTGCGGTAATGAGGTTAGCTATTCCAAACATGCGAGACATTTTTGTAAAAGTACCTAGAAAACACAATTTTTTGTGCAATTTTGAGTTTTTGTCTCATGTTTGATAAATTCTGCGCCGTATTCTTCGCTTTTTCTTGTGTTCTTGGCTTGCATGCGCAAGACTTAAATCCAAAGTACGCCAATGAATACCTCAATATGGGTGTTGGTGCCGATGCACTGGGGATGGGTTCTGCTGTGGTGGGCCAAACTGCTGGCGTGTTGGCGGGTGTTTGGAATCCTGCGGGCCTGAGTCAGCAAGTCCAGCAAACAGAAATTTCGGGTATGCATGCCGCTTACTTCGGAGGCATTGCTTCACAAGATTACATTGGTGTATCACGTAAATTGAACGGAAATAATGTCGTTTCCCTCAATATGCTACGCTTGGGTATCGACAACATTTACAATACCACACAACTCATCGATAACAATGGCAACATCGACTACAGTCAGTTGCAACAGTTCAATGCCGCGGACTACGCATTCATTGGCTCCTTAGCACGTCCGACACGCGTCAAGAATCTTACCATGGGCTTCAGTGCCAAGGTACTTTACAGGCACATCGGTGATTTTGCAAAAGCAATTGGTTTTGGCCTAGATGCAGGACTTCAATACAAACCAACCAAAAACCTTTCATTTGGCCTCATGTTGCGCGATGCCACCAGTACATTCAGCGTCTGGACTTACGATTTATCGCCGGAAATGCAGCAAACACTCCTTGAAACAAATAATGAATTGCCGCAAAATGGGGTGGAGCAAATGTTACCCCGCATGATTCTTGGTTCAAGTGGCTCATGGCCTATTACAGCCAAGAAATTAAGAATTGGCGGTGAAATCGACCTCGAGTTAACCACAGACGGGCCCCGAAATACCTTGTTGTCAGGCGCCATATTTTCCTTAGACCAACGTGCCGGTTTATTTGTTCAGTATGACGAAAAATTGGTTTTTAGAACCGGGTTGTCTCAATTGCAATACTACACTGATTTATCATCGGTACAAAAGCTCAGCATGCAACCTCATATGGGGGTAGGTTTGGCACTCAAGCAGTGGCAAATTGATTACGCGTTTACCCGGCTCGGACTAGGGGGTAGTGCCTATTTCACGCATTTGTTTTCTTTCAAATGGAGTTTTGGTGCTTTGAAAAAAGCTTAGAAAAATTTACAGCTGAAAATTGCGGTGTCGTCTACGTAAGGTAAATTGCCTTTCCATTCCTCTAACTTCGAGAAAATCAGGTTGTTCATGTCTTCCATTTTCAATGGCGCAAAAGCCTTTACGTGCTTGATGAGTTGCTCTAGTCCAAAAGCTTCTCCTGCTTCGTTTTCTAACTCGACTACCCCATCCGTAAAAAGTACAATCGTTGTTTTGGGTTGTAAGATCAACTTTCCGACATTCACATACGGTAGTTCGTCGAGCATGCCTAAACCAATACATCCTTC
>CAYPVA010000123.1:0-5802 GCA_964414045.1 uncultured Lishizhenia sp.
AAGATGCACAGTACCTCGAGCAAAAGGTGCGCAAAGAACTCAGGCTCAAACCCAAACAAGTACTTAATTTTCGTTGGAAGAAACGCAGTATCGATGCACGACAGCGCCAAATAAAAATAAATGCTACCCTTGAAGTTGCAATTGAAACCGATTTAGCACCAAGATTTCAACCATATGAATTCAAGGGGCTAGCTAATAAAGCCCATGACGTACACATTGTTGGGGCCGGCCCTGCCGGACTCTTCGCCGCGCTGCAGGCTATTTTGTGCGGTATCAAACCCATTGTCTACGAGCGCGGCAAAGATGTCAGGGCGCGCCGTCGCGACCTCGCCAAATTGACCAAAGAACACGTGCTCAACCCTGAGTCCAATTATTGTTTCGGTGAAGGCGGGGCTGGGACCTACTCAGATGGAAAACTCTACACGCGCTCAAAGAAACGCGGCGATGTTCAAAAAGTACTCGAGTTATTGGTTCAGTTTGGTGCCAAAGAAGACATCCTAATTGATGCACATCCGCACATAGGCACCAATAAACTTCCCCAGCTCATCGAAGCCATCCGAGAACAAATCCTTTTAGCTGGAGGCGAAATTCACTTTGAAAGCAAACTCACAGATATTATTGTTGACAACAACCGCATTCAGCAAATTGAAATCAACAAAGCAACAAAAATAACCGTTCAAAAACTGATTTTGGCGACTGGGCATTCTGCCCGTGATATATTTGATTTGTTGCACCAAAAACAAGTGGCACTGAAACCAAAAGCATTTGCGCTCGGAGTTCGCGTTGAACATACCCAAGCTTACATTGATGGCATTCAGTATCATGGCAGGCTCAACGATGCCTATCTCCCACCTGCATCTTATAGTCTAGTTACTCAAGTTAACGATCGTGGCGTTTACTCGTTTTGCATGTGCCCTGGCGGCATCATTGCACCATGCGCCACTGAAACCCAAGAGGTGGTTACTAACGGGTGGTCACCTTCCAAAAGAAATAACATTTATTCGAATTCAGGAATTGTTGTTGGCATTGAACCCAGTGATTTTAAAAACGCAACTGACCCGTTTGTTTGTCTTGACTTTCAAAAGGAAATTGAAAGACGCTGCTGGGAAGCTGCAGGTAAAACACAAAAAGTTCCAGCTCAATGCCTCAAAGATTTTGTCGATGGAAAAATCAGTAGCAGTTTCCCAAGATCTTCGTATCAACCGGGAATTGTAAGTGTCAATCTCAAAGATATTTTCCCTGCATTTGTCTATGACAGACTCCGACAAGCTTTCATTGATTTCAACCAAAAAATGCCTGGCTTCTTAACCAATGATGCGGTTGTACACGCACCTGAGTCCCGCACTTCTTCTCCTGTGCTTATCCCACGTGACCCACTCACCTTTCAACACATTCAACTTTCAAACCTATATCCAATTGCAGAAGGAGCTGGCTATGCAGGAGGTATCGTTTCTGCGGCTATCGATGGCATCAATTGCCTCGAGAAGATTGCTTTAGAAAAAAATGGTACAGAAGCACTAAAGAAGTACTAACTTTGCCCTATGCAAAGAGTTGTTGTAGGACTTTCTGGAGGTGTAGATTCAAGTGTAACTGCTTATCTGTTGCAACAACAGGGTTATGAAGTGATTGGCATGTTCATGCGCAATTGGCACGACGAAAGTGTGACACTTTCTGACGAATGCCCTTGGATTGACGATTCGAACGATGCGCTATTAATTGCGCAGCAACTTGGCATTCCTTTTCAAGTCATCGATTTATCGGAGCAATACAAGGACCGGATTGTCAATTACATGTTCAAAGAATATGAAGCAGGCCGAACCCCAAACCCCGATGTTCTTTGTAACAGAGAAATTAAATTTGATGTTTTTTTGAAGGCAGCACTTGAGCTCGGGGCTGACTTCGTCGCCACCGGGCATTACTGTCAGAAAGGAGAAAATTCAGACGGCTCTTTTAGTTTATTGGCGGGCGCAGACCCTAACAAAGACCAATCTTATTTTTTGTGTCAATTGAGCCAAGCACAATTGGCCAAAGCACTTTTCCCCATTGGGCATTTACAAAAAGCTGAAGTTCGTGCGATTGCAGAAGAGCAAGGATTGGTAACAGCCAACAAGAAAGACTCACAAGGTCTTTGTTTTGTGGGTAAAATTGCACTGCCGACCTTTCTTCAACAACAGCTAGCCCCCAAAGACGGACCGGTCATTGAAGTCGATCCTGAGCTCCCGCAATTTAAGGCATATCATGAACTGCAACCTTCCATCGAAAACATAGAAGACCTCGCGAAGTCTTTTGACTATCATATTTCTGATGGCAAGCAAGTTACAACCCATCAAGGTGCACATTACTACACGATTGGGCAGCGCAAAGGTTTGCATATTGGCGGTAGACCAGAGCCTAGTTTTGTAATAGGAATTGACACACGCAATAACATTGTATATAGCGGACAAAAAGAAAGTCATCCTGGACTCAATCGTTGGGCCTTAAAGTTAGAAGAAACTGAAATTTCATGGTTCAATGAGCACCCGACTTTCCAAAAAGATGGAATTTTAAAATGTCAAGTAAGAATTCGATACAGACAACCACTACAAGATGCTACTTTGATTTGTAAAAAAGGAAAACACTATATTTTATTCTCCGATCTTCAAAAAGGGATTACACCCGGTCAATTCGCTGCGTGGTATATAGGAGAAGAATTATTAGGTAGTGGTGTTATCGCTTATTAACGGTTAGGCAAAAAAAAAGACCACACAAGGCGGTCTTCTCTATCTAAAAAACAACTTCTATTAGTTGAGTATCAATGCAAAGGCCTGTGGCTCTTCGATCATTTTATTTTCAGTATTGCGAATGCTGTCTAACAATTCAGCCACTTCAAAGATATTAAGTGCGCTTTGCGTGCCTAATTCACGGTGCTGATCCAATTTAAGCTTTGCTTGACGAATTGATTTTGTGCGGAGTGATTGTATGCTCGTTGTCATGTTGTTTTGTTTTTGGTGCTCTTACGCCATGTTGCTTTTGAAAGTTTCATTTCAAATAAATATTTTCATGTATCAAAGTAAATAACATGAGTTATCTTACTTATTAACAAGGTTTTAATACAAAATTCCTTCTGACGTGTTTTTCAACATTTTTTGTACATAACTCCCAAATAAATGTGTACGAACGTTCTATTGGTTGCTTATATTTGTACTGTGAAATACTATCTTCTTTTTATCGCTTTCAGTTTTCTGTTGTTTGCTTGTGAAGAAACAAGCAAGCAAGAAACGCAAGAAATTCAAACGCAAGAATTGCCGACCAAAGGCAACCAAACACTTGAAAAATATGCCGAGCGCATGATTAGGGCCAAATTAGGCATTCAAGCGAACGAAGTATTTTCCATGCAATTTTATCGTGCACAGCTGGATGCAGATGGCATTGAAGATGCGGTCGTAACTGTAAATCGAAAAGACTTTGCTATGAAGGAAGCGATGGCCTCTCCTAACCCTGCCAAACGCGCTGAACTTGGCTTTATGGGAAACTACAATTACTTTTTCTTTTTTGATGGAAAACTCGACATGCTTTCACCGCCACTTGCCATCCCATCTTCGCCATTACTGCCCCTTAACGTAAGTTTTGAAAATATTTCAAGCCCAGACTACAAAGACATCCTCATCGATTTTCGGATTCGCAATGCCAGCTACAAAGATTTTTACACAATCAGCAATCATACGCCAAGACGCATTTTTCAATTTAAAAATTTTGATGGCTTAGGAAGTGAGCAAACTGAGGCCTATCATTTTGAATACGGTGCGGGTTCTTACGGGCCGCAACGCAATATTTTTGTGATGGAGGCACTCTTGGAAGCTTTACCAGCCGGGGCTGACAAAAATACTTTTATTCCCAAACTTCGAAATTTAGAAAAGATCAAGTATACCTTTTTCTATCTTGCCAAAGAAGGAAAGTATGCGACCAGAGACGCAAAAAACTAAATGAAATAAAAAAGGCGGAGTAACTACTCCGCCTTTCTTTTTAGCTGAAATTTCCTTAAAAATTACCTCTAAGTGTAATTATGAAATTTCTTCCTGGAGCTGAAATATTTGAAGCGAACATGCGATAGTTACGATCCAAAATATTTTCGCAAGCCACTTGCACACTCAAATTTCTGCTGAAAGCATAATTTAAACGCAAATTCAAGGTATACCAACTTGGCATGCCTGCAGGTGTTGCGTAGGAGAAATTATCCTCCCCAATTAGGTTGTAATCGGCTAATTTCTTCCAACCTGAATATTGAACAAAAAACTCTGTTCTCAATTTCATTTTTGTGTACAATAACGCTGCTTTTCCAAATGCAGGTGCAATATGATCCAAAGGATAAGGAACTGTATCCGTTAGAATGCGGCCATTTGTATAATTGTAAGTCGCTTGAAATACAAAATTATTTGAGATTTTAGCATTCAAAAATAATTCTGCTCCCAGTACTCGTGCTCTTGCAGCATTTGTAGTAGTCATCACTTGACTTAATTGACCATCGTACATGATGCTATCTGCACCATCAAAAGTGCTGTTTTGTACCGTAAGGGCATTTCTCAAAAAGGTAGCGTAAAAATTACCACCAATTGCAAAATGATTATTGATGGAATAATTCAAGCCAAACTCCCCGTTGTAGGCATATTCACTTTTTAAATCCGGATTAGGCACCACAACGTTACCAGGTACTGATTCGAAAACTTTTGTCAAATCATCTACGTTTGGCGCCCTAAAAGCCGTAGATCCATTTAGTGTGAATCTCCATTTTGTGGTTGGCATATAGATCAGACCCAAATTACCATTCAAGGCTGTGTGATTTTGTTGAATGGAATTAAAAGGGAAAGGGAAGAATGTTTGGTCCTTAAATTTGGCACTTAAATTCACTTGGGAAACCCTGATTCCATCATTGATGATTAAATGGTCAGACAATTCATAAGTGTGGGAGAGATAAAGTGCTGCCCCATTCATGGAAGAGCCCCCATCTGGATATCGCGTATCTAAAGGCGCTTGATCACCCGTTTGGATGTTTTCAGCAAACGCCGTAGAATTTACTTGATTGATATACGCGTCTACACCATAACGAAATTCATGTTTACCATGGCGTTTCATGAAATCCGTGTTCAAGGTAAGAATGGTTAGGTTTTCAATTCGGTGGTTTTTGGTGTCTTTTTGAAACCTGCGGTCAATTCTGCTTTCCTCAATGCCTTGATACGCTAAAACCACTCTTGCTCTGTCGTATAATGATGTTGGATTTGTTAGTTCTAGCGAATAGGCCGACAACAACCTAAACTGAGGTCCATAATACCATTCAGCAAATTTAGGCTTAGCGCCAGACATCAATGTTAAGCGGTCATAGCGATCGATATTACCTGAATTTGATAATTGAAAATTCAACTGGTGCGTCACGCCTTGTTTCTGAATAAAAGTAAATTTTTGTAGGATATCATATTGACTATAACCAGATCCAACTTGTAAGTTTGAATCTAGGTTTAAAACCATGCTGTCTTTGCCATTGATACGGTCTACATACCAATTGCGAACCCCAAGGTTACCCATTGCTTCATTGCGCTGAGATCCTTGTCTTAGATCGCCATAATTGGCATAAGAAAACGAAGTCAAAGAACCAAAGCGCTTCGTGGCAACATTTACTTGCGCATTAGCGGCATAACCCGAGGCCGCACTAAAATACCGCGTATAGGCCCCTGCCTTTACGAGTATGTCTTCAGTTGAGCTCAGCGTAGGATTTTTAGTTTGGAAAGCCATCACGCCTCCGATTGCATCTGAACCATACATGACAGAACC
>CAYPVA010000124.1:0-5799 GCA_964414045.1 uncultured Lishizhenia sp.
TTTTTTGAACAAACACAATCATGAAGGTAGACGTATTATTAGGCTTACAGTGGGGCGACGAAGGAAAAGGTAAAATTGTTGATGTACTAACACCTTCTTACGACATTATTGCCAGATTTCAAGGTGGCCCAAATGCCGGACACACGTTGGAATTTGAAGGCATCAAACATGTTTTACACACTATTCCTTCCGGAATTTTCCACAAAGATGTCATCAATCTGGTTGGAAATGGCGTCGTCATTGACCCCGTTGTTTTTAGCGCAGAACTCGACAAACTCAAGCCTTTCAACATCGATTTCAAAACCCGTTTGTTGCTTTCAAAAAAAGCACACCTGATTCTCCCAACCCACAAATTACTTGATGCTGCATCAGAGCAAGCAAAAGGGAAAAATAAAATTGGCTCTACACTCAAAGGGATTGGACCTACCTACATGGACAAAACTGGTCGCAATGGTCTTCGTGTCGGTGACATCCATTCACCAAACTTCAAAGAAAAATACGACGCCTTAGTAGAAAAGCACGTAGGTATTCTCAAACACCACGACGACTTCACCTACGATCTACCAAGCTTGGAAAAACCTTGGTTTGAAGCCATCGAAGTATTAAAACAACTTACAGCCGTTGACTCCGAACATTACTTAAATGCTGCGCTACAAAGCGGTAAAAAAGTATTAGCTGAAGGTGCACAAGGCACGATGCTTGATATCGACTTCGGTACTTACCCATTTGTCACTTCTTCCAATACTGTTACTGCGGGTACTTGCACAGGTCTTGGTATTGCACCAACAAAAATTGGTTCAGTTATAGGAATATTCAAAGCCTATTGTACCAGAGTTGGAAGCGGCCCCTTTCCTACTGAGCTCGACGATGAAGTCGGAGAACTCATCAGACAAGAAGGTCGTGAATTTGGCGCCACTACTGGCCGTCCACGACGTTGTGGCTGGCTAGATTTAGTGCAATTACGCTATGCAATAATGATCAACGGCGTTACCGAACTTGCGATGATGAAAAGTGATGTATTGGGTGTGTTTGAGCATATTGAGGTTTGCACACATTACCTAGTAGATGGTCAAAAGGTCACTGACTTCCCATTTGATGTCACAGACCTTCACATTGAGCCAATCTATGAAAAACTAGAGGGCTGGAACTGTGATCTCACAGCGCTTGAGTCCTTTGAAGCGGCACCAAAAGCACTCAAAGACTACGTAACATACCTTGAACAACAATTAAATATCCCTATTCGCGTTATCTCTGTTGGTCCAGACCGCAAACAGACGCTTCAAAACTAACATGACACAAAATTCCCCAATGCGTTTTGCTTTCTTACTGATGGCATTTGTATGTTGGGGATTTTTATTTAGTCAAGGCAAGCTCCAATTACTACCAGGGACCGAAAAAATATATGCCATTCAAAACGGCATACATCGTCTTGTCGGAACCGTCAGTTTTACTTACCAAGGCAACACAATGTATTGTGATTCTGCCCATTACAATGAGCCTGGTAAGGCAGTAAGGGCCTACGGCAATGTGCATATACAAAAGAATGGCATCAACCTCTACGCAGATTCTATTTATTACAGCGAAAGTCTCAAATACGCCAAACTTTGGGGGCATGTAAAAGCCCGAGACAACGCCTACAAAATGAGCGCAGACTCCATGGATTACGATGCCAAACGCGGCCGAGCAATATTTAGAAGCGCCGGAAAAATTGAATCCATTGTTTCAGACGAATCAATCGTATGTCAACGCGGGTATTTTTATCCCGGAAATGGTTCATTTTTCTTTAGTGGCAAGGTTCATTACAAAAAAGGAAAACTAGACGTCAAGGCGGATACCTTGCAATTTGCCTACGAGCAACAAAAACTCTACTTCTTGGGGAATGCCCAACTCAGCAATGACACTGTTCGTATTTTTTGTCAAAAAGGATGGTTTCATGTCCAAGATGAATACGGCAAACTTTACAAGCAAGCCGAAATATTTCATCAGCAACACCTTATCAAGGGAGATACGCTTTTTATCAACACCAAGAAAAATGATTACGAGGCATTTGGCAATGTTTTTTACAAAGACACAAAAGCGCAATTTGCTTTATTAGGGAGTCGAGCACTGTTGTCTGATACCCAACACAAAGGATATATTACCGGTGAGGCACTTGGTTTTCAGGTACTAGAAAACGATACGCTTTACTGGAGCGCTGATACGTTGCACTTGGTCAGAGATAGTTTAAACAACAATCAATACATAAATGCAACGCAAAATTTTACTTTTTTGCACCCTCAACTTCAGGGGCGTTCAGATTTTGCTCAATACGAACTGAAATCACAGCAATTATTTTTACAAGAAAAACCTATTCTTTGGACGAAAACTGCAGAATTAAAAGCCGAAGCTGCACTCATTTATCTCAAAGACAGCAGTATTCAACAAATAAACCTTACCACAAATGCAAGTATTGTAATGGAGCTACAAAAAGATAGTCTTTACAATCAACTCGCAGCCAAAGAACTCATTGCACATTTTGACACTTTGGGGAATTTAAATTTGGTCGAGGCGCTGGGGCAAGCTTGGACCATTTTTTATCCGGAATCAAAAAAACAACTCAATGACACTACGGTACAAATCCAACGAGAAGGACTCAATCGATTGTACGCAGATCATTTAGAAGTATCCATTGAAGGTAAAGAAGTAAACAGCATCACTTACTTTGACCAGCCAGAAGGTATTTTTTATCCGATGCAGCAAATTGACCCGAAAGAAAGATGGATCAAAAACTTTTCTTGGAATCCAATATTAAGGCCGCAAACGCTCCGTGATCTTAGAAAAATGAGAAACTAGCTGAGCTCTTCGTTATCGACAGCGGCATCCCAACGTGTTACACTCTTAACACCTTCTACCTGCTCGAATTTTCTGGTAAGTTGCTCAAGTTGTGCCGTGTCATAAACCAATACTTTGATGCGCCCCTCGAATACGCCATCATTGGTTTCGAAGGAAATACTTTTCATATTGATATTGTTTTGCCTGGAAATGATTTCAGTCAGTCGATTGACCAATCCAATTTGGTCAATACCGATAATGCGAATAGCGGCCACGCGTTCTACAAGCGCACTACTCTGCCATTTCGCTTTTAAGCAGCGGTAGGCAAGCTTAGAAAGTAAATGCATCGCATTCGGGCAGTTGAAACGGTGAATTTTGATGCCACTTGAAATGGTAATAAAACCAAAAATACTATCACCAGGAATTGGGCTACAGCATTTAGCCAATGTATAATCGAATCCTTTGAAGTCTTCCCCGATTATAATCGTGTCTGTGTCTGTGTTGATGCCTTCATGCAACAAGCTGTCGTCAGAACCTTTGATTTTTTTAGAACGAATTTTGCGCTCCAAAACAATCATTCCTTGCTGAATATTGAGTTCGCGAAGTTGTGCTAAATCTAGTTTTCCTTTGGCAATTTTGTAGTATAGCGTACTGGCAGAATCGAGGTGAAAATGCCTTTCTAGTGACCTGATGTTTTCAGCAGACATCCGAATGCCGAATTGCTTGAATTTGCGCTCCAGAATTTCTTTACCGTCGGCAGCAATGACCTTTCTTTCTTCATTGAGCGCCTGCTTGATGCGTTGCTTGGCTTTGGCCGAAACGACAAAACGCAGCCACTCATCGTTGGGTTTTTGTTTCTTGGATGTGAGAATTTCAAGTTGATCGCCGTTTTGCAATTGATAACTAAGCGGTACCAATCGGTTATTGACCTTCGCACCAATACAATGGTTGCCAATTTCGGTGTGAATATCGTAGGCGAAATCTAGAATCGTAGAGCCAGTTGGCAATACACGTAACTCGCCTTTCGGTGTAAAGACATAAATTTCGTCATTGAAAAGATTGAGCTTGAAATCATTGACAAAATCGAGTGCACTGGCATCAGGGTTGTCGAGTAATTCTCGGATTTCAGCAATCCAGCGATCAAATTTGTTTTCTTCGGTTTTAGATTCCTTGTATTTGTAATGAGCGGCAAGTCCGTGTTCAGCGATGTCATCCATGCGCTCGCTGCGAATTTGCACCTCTACCCACCTACCCTGTGGTGACATCACGGTGGTATGTAAAGACTCATATCCATTGGCTCTCGGTGTGGAAACCCAGTCTCGCAAGCGTTCCGGACTCGGTTGATAGAAGTCCGTGACCACCGAATAAACACGCCAACAATCTGATTTTTCACGATCTGGTGGTGTATCTAAAATGATGCGGAGTGCAAATACATCGAAGACCTCTTCAAAAGGAATGTCTTTGGTTTGCATTTTGCGCCAGATCGATGAAATTGATTTGGTTCTGGCCTTGATTTCAAACTGATACCCTTGTTCTTGCAAGGCCGTTCGGATAGGCGCCACAAAACGGCGAATAAAGCGATTTCGGACATCTTGCGTTGACTTTAATTTGGTCTCGATCTCTCGGTAGACATCGGCCTCACAATATTTCATGGAGAGGTCTTCAAGCTCAGATTTGATCGGATAAAGACCCAAGCGATGCGCCAATGGTGCATACAGAAATTTGGTTTCAGAAGCAATTTTAAGTTGCTTTTCGGGTTTCATGCTTTGCAAGGTGCGCATGTTGTGCAAGCGATCGGCAAGCTTGATCAAAACCACCCTGAAGTCATCAGAGATGGTGAGGATCATTTTTCTAAAATTCTCAGCTTGGATTGAAGTGTTTTCATCGAATACCTCCGGAATTTTTGTAAGACCATCGATGATTTTTCTGACCGTCGGGCCAAAGAGATCCTCAATATCTTGTAGCGTAATATGTGTATCCTCTACAGTATCATGCAAAAGGGCACATACTATGGCCGTGGGTTCCAAACCCATTTCTTCAGCACAAATTCTGGCGACTGAAATCGGATGATATATATAGGGCTCACCTGACTTACGGCGCATGTCCTTGTGGGCATCTAGCGCGATATCAAAGGCTTTGCGAATCAGTTTGGTTTCTTCCCGGCTGCGGTCTTTGGTGGCACGCAGCAATCCTTTAAAGGCATTGAGGATTTCAATGCGTTCTTGTTCGAGGTCAATATGGCCGGTGCCGTCGTATAGCATTACAAGCTTGGTAATAGTTTGGATCTGACTTCCCCAAAACCAATTTTGATGCCATTATTTTGACAATAACCGCGCATAATGACGGTGTCGTGGTCTTGAATGAAGCGACGCTCTGAACCATCTGGCATTTGAATGGGCTTGGTGCCCTTCCAGGCAAGCTCTAACATAGAACCGTAAGAATCTGGTGTAGGGCCAGAAATTGTACCTGAACCCATGAGGTCGCCACAACGGATATTACAACCATTGACGGTATGGTGCGCGAGCTGCTGCGCCATGTTCCAGTACATATATTTGAAATTGGATTGAGAAACAATTTTTTCAGGATGTTGCGGTATTTCGATAGCAACTTCTAATTGAATGTCGTAAGATTTGTTTCCTTCAAATTTGAGGTAGGAAAGCACGTCTGGGTGTTGTGCTGGGGTAGCTGTGGCAAATGGTTGAAGCGCATCTAGGGTTACAATCCAGCAAGACATAGACGAAGCAAAATTCTTCGCTAAAAATGGCCCGAGCGGAACGTACTCCCATTTTTGAATGTCTCGGGCAGACCAATCGTTGAATAAACACAAACCAAAGATGTGATCTTCGGCCTCGTCAGTACTAATCTGTTGACCCAGTGGTTTTCCGTCAAAAGTTATAAAGCCCATTTCGAGCTCAAAATCGATTTGTCGTGAGGGTGCGTAAATAGGATCTGCGTTGTCATCGGGTTTGATTTGACCCTTCGGACGTA
>CAYPVA010000125.1:0-5658 GCA_964414045.1 uncultured Lishizhenia sp.
TGACTGTCTCTAGCGACCTGGCCACGGACAACCGTGTTCATCGCAGTTGCACCCTCCTAACAGAGCTTGGCTTTAATGTCGAGGTGCTGGGAAGACGAAAAACGGATAGTCCATCAATGCCCCCACGCGCTTACAGATACAAACGCTTTCGTCTACCCTTTGAAAAAGGCGCGTTGTTTTACGCAGTTCTGAATATCCGTCTCTTTTTCTATTTACTCTTTTCAAAGCGCGCAAACCTATTTGCGAACGACCTCGATACGTTACCGGCGGCATATTTAATAAGTATATTAAAAAAAGTTCCGCTTATTTACGATAGCCATGAACTTTTCACAGAGGTTCCAGAACTGATAGAAAGACCAAAAATTCAAAAAATATGGCTTACAATTGAAAGATTCATTTTACCTAAGTTATTGCATACAATTACGGTCAATCAATCAATCGCTCAAATATTTAATCAGAAATATAAGATCGCTGCCGCAGTGGTTAGAAATGTTCCTGTGCCAATAACAGCATTGCATCCGTATTCAAAGGAGGAGCTTGGCTTGCTTCCAGAAACCAAGATGCTCATTATTCAAGGAAGTGGTCTAAATGTAGATCGGGGAATTGAAGAGGCCATAAGTGCCATGACTCAGATTACCAATGCCGTATTATTTTTGGTTGGAAGTGGAGATATTATACCTAAAGCCAAAAAAATGGTAGCCGAAAAAGCGCTGCATAACAAAGTGATTTTCGTAGGGCGCCTTCCCTATTCAGAAATGATGCGCTACACTGCTACTGCCGACCTTGGCTTGGCGTTAGATAAACCATTGAGCTTAAATTATCAACTCGCTTTACCAAACAAAGTTTTTGATTATATCCAAGCCCAAACCCCAATTGTCGCGAGTCCGTTGATTGAAGTTGAGCGCCTTATCAATAACTACGATTGCGGTGAATTGATTCAAGAAGTGAAGCCAAGTTGCATCGCTCAAAAAATCAATCAAATTTTAGCCGATCAAGAACGCCTGACACAACTTCAATTGAATTGTCAGCACGCAGCTCAGATCGAACATTGGGAAAAAGACGCCAAGGTGTTAAAAGAAGTTATAAGTGCTGCCTACGGATTGCATTAAGCTTTCCGAGGCGATAGATATCAAATATTCGCAGCGGTGCCCTTCCAGTTAGTAAGCTTATTTTGAGCAGAGGATTGACTAGTTGAAGGCATTGAAGTATCATGCGTCCAATCCATCGACTTTCCATTTGAAGAAAGGTCGCTAACAATTGGTTGTGCGATAAAAGCGCTTGCGTAAATCTATTTTCGTTGATCCATAATAGGTTGTGCAAAGCCTGATCTGTTTTCAATAAAAAGGTGGCGTTATCATCCAGATTGAGATTCCAAACAGGGTTGTCAATATGCACAACTTTTATAGATGCAAGGCTGAGAGCTACCCCAAAAAGCGTGTCTTCATGCCCATATCCAATTAGATTTTCTTCAAAAGGGATACTTTCCAATACCGTGCGCTCAATGACAAAATTATTGGTTTTGAAGCCTGCATCTTTTTTCAAAAGGCGTTGGTCATAATTGAGGCTTTCTCTTTGAGTGGAATAACGCCAGCGCAACAAAAACTTCGCATCTGGCTTTACTTGCTGGTAACAACTGGCACCAACCAGAACAGGCGCATCGTGCTGTTCCAATGATTGGATGTAATTGAACAAAAACTTCTCATTTAGCACCGTGCTATCCCCATCTAAAAAGAGAAGGTATTTTGAAGTGGTATGCTGAAGAAATAAGTTGCGAATTTTGGCGCGGCCAATGTTATTTTCAAGATTGATCGTCTTGACTAATGTATCGGCAAAGCTATTGAGTTTCGGATAGGGTTCACTTGAAGCATCGTCAATGAGTACAATATCTATTTGGGCTGTATCGATGCGCTTTATTTGATCGCGCAAATTGAGCACTAATTTTCGAACATCAGAACGAAAAATGGGGATACAGATACTTAAAGAAATCATACTTTCATGGCGCCTTTAGGACTACGCCATGGTGTTTGGCGTACCAAAATTCATTGGCGGAAAACCAGCTTGTGGCTCATCAATAACGCCAAAATTCTGCTCGTATTTTTCAATATTTTCAGCCAATGCTTGCAAAAAACGCTTGGCATTTTGAGGCGTCATGAGTACGCGTGAACGCACTTTGCCTTTTGGCATACCCGGCATTATTTGAACAAAATCACACACGACCTCAGCAGGTGAATGCGTAATGATGGCTAAGTTGGAATAAACCCCAAGAGCTACATCTTCAGTAAGCTCGATATTCATTTGATTGTCTTGATTTTCCATGTTAAATTGTCGTTTCGTATTCGTTAAATGTAATGCCATATTGCGCTAATTCAGCAAGTATAGGCTCGTAAATTTCTTTGTAAACAGGTAAAGTTACGCCTGTTTTTTGAATCGTATGATTCAAGATCAATTTTGCTGCTATTGCTACTGGCAAACCAACGGTATCAGCCATGGCAGTATAGCGTTGATCTGAGCCGATGGCAACCATTGAACTCTCAATTTTATGTTTGAGCCCTGCCTTTTGATAAATAAACTCGTGATACATCACTAACATATCGTTGTCGGTCGGACCTAATTTCCAGGCGGCTTCGAGTAACTCTTGCAAATACTGAGCAGGACTTGCTTCCGTTGCCTTGAAAATATAGGAAGCGTCAAATAAACCGATTTCTTCAAACAATGGCAATAAATGAGCTGCTTCACCTAAAAATGCAGCGAGTTTCTGTTCAACACTTCTTTGATCTTTGAAAGGGATAAATGTATTGAGCAACATTCGAGGTGTGAAGCTGCCATCATTTTTAATCGTGTAGCTATCTTCCGTTAGACCTAACTGAATCAATGCATTCCAAGCTGCACAAAATGGCGGCACTCTTAAAGTTCCACGTATTATTGTCGGTAAATCTTGTAAACCATAAGTCTCTAGATAAGATATCGAATTGCGATTGGCATAAGCCTCGAACTGTCCGTATCCAGGAACACTAATCAATTCAGTCTGCTGAAAAAGTCGGTGATAGGGAAGGTATTTGAGTGCGCCTGCCTCTTTATAAATAGCAGCAGATCCTTGGCCAGCTAAAACGACATTCCGAGGATTCCAAGTAAATTTATAGTGCCACTGATTGTTGTCAGACACTGGTGCAATAAGACCGCCACAATACGATTTAAAAGAGAGCAGTTCTGCACCTTCTGCTTGGATTTGATGAATGATTTTCATGGCGCTCATGTGATCAATGCCCGGATCAACTCCGATTTCATTCATGATCACAATACCAGCTGCTTTGGCACTGGCGTCTAGTGCGCCCATTTCAGCAGAAATGTACGATGGTGTAATGAGGTGTTTTTGCAAGGCAATGCAATCATGAGCAACCCCGACATGATAAATGGCCGGGAGCATCGAAATCACTAAATCAGCCTTTTCAATATAAGGTTTGCGCGCTTCCGAATCTAAGGCATTAAATTGATGCGCTGTACCTCTTGCGTGTCCAGCTAATTTTGATTGGATCAATTCCAAATTTTGATCGACAACATGAAGGTGCCAATTTTCAGATTCGCTGTGTTCGAGAAGGTATTTAATGAGCGTTGAAGCAGATAAACCAGCGCCTAAAAGTAAAATATTTTTCATGCGAGTAAGAGAGTCACAAATGTAGAAAACTATCGGGAATTGTCTGAAGATAGCATAAACAATATCGGTACATCCAAGCGCCGAGCCCAAGATTTTTCATCGTGAGCAGCACCTTCTACAATTGCTTCCAAGAATCTGGGATTTTTTTGATTATAACCAACCATTGCAAGCGTATTCAGAAGCCGGTCATGGTAAGGCCCGTAGTATGCATCTAATGTTGCTGTTCCTCGATCAATATAAAGGCGGTGCTTTTTGTCGGCCCTGAACTCTTGCTCCAGGTAAATATTGAACGGAATCACAAGTGCTTCGACCATTCCTTCATCAAACATCCCGAAATTGATCATGGGTGTATGTATCGAGAGGCAGGCCGCAGCTCCAAATAATTTTGGTTTCTCACAGAGTGCATAAAGAGATATCAAACCACCCATACTCGACCCAAGCACCATTCGGTCTTTGGTTTTATGGCTGGTTTGGTAAGTTTTTTCAATAAACGGAACAAGCGTGTCTTCAATCCAATTCAAATATGCATCGGCACGCAGTTGACCATTCCATTGAGCAGCTAACAATTTATTGCGGTAGCTTTCTGGCATATACTGCGCTACCTTTTGCGGAAAAAATTCGGCATAACGATTGGGTGGATCATTGTGAATACCAACGACAATAAATTGAGGATGAAAGAATCGACCTAACTTATTGTAATAGAGTTCATCAACACCCCATTCTTGTTTGTTCCAAGTTTGGGTACTGTCAAAGAGCATTTGCCCGTCATGCATGTAAAGGGTTCTGAGTCCTTTTTTACCTGCACAGGCCATCGGGATATAAACATCTACCATCCTTGTTGTATGCGCAAACGGAAGCTCAAATCGATAGACTTGCCCTCCAAGGACGTTCAGGTTGTGCTGACGTGCAAGTTGGCTTGCTTCCAAAGCTGCGCCTCGATTTTTTTGGGCGTATATTTTAAAAGAACAACAGAGAAAAAGACAAAAGAGAAGGCGCATGAGCTTTTTTTGACAAGATTAAGGTGTTTCGGTGAATGTTGCGCCCACAATGGCTATTTTTGTCAAAAAATTTTATTCTCATGAATAAACTCCTTTCCACCTTATTTTCAATGCGCTGGGCGAGCGTTGGTCTTATTGCCTTTTTAGTTGCCATTGCAGCTGCAACATTTATCGAATCTACACACGGAATCCAGGCAGCAAAAATTATCATTTACGACGCATCTTGGTTTGAAGGTTTGTTGTTGTACCTCGCTTTGGCCTTAGTGTCCAATATTTTTCATTACCAAATGTGGAAACGTGAGAAAATCGCCATGTTCAGTTTTCACCTTTCTTTTTTAATTATCCTTTTAGGTGCAGCCATTACGCGTTTTGTAAGCTTCGAAGGACTCATGGTGATCAAGGAAGGCACAAGTAAGAATTTTATTTACACGGCTGACCCTTACTTACTAGTCAATGCGCAAGAACTAGAGACAGGCAAGCAAACCTTGGAAGCATGGAAAACCTATCTGAGTGAATATACCTCCAATAGTTTTGAACACGAAATTGGTGTAGGCAAAAAAATAGTCAAGCTCCGTTTCCTTGGTTTTATGTCAGATCGCATCGATTCTTTGGTGATCAATCAAAAGGTCAAAGAAAATGCCCTTGAGCTCGTTACTGACGGCATGCGCTCCAATTACCTTTGCGAGGAAGACCTTTTCATGGTTGGGCAAACTCCCTTCTTTTTCACAAACGCCAAACCTAGTGCACCTGGAATATACCTGAGTTTTTTCAATGATAAGATGATGGTTTACCCGAACGTGCCGCTTAAATCACTACCAATGAGTGAAATGCGCAAAGTGAGAGCATCTGGTCAAGCACCTGCAGATAGTCTTTACAAAGAATTTCCACTAAACGAATGGTCAGAATTTACACCATTAACGCTCTACCTTGTTGGTGGCCAACAGGTCGTATTTAAAAGACTGATCCCACACGCTAAAAAAGCGTTACTCAAGGCGCCAAAGAAAAATA
>CAYPVA010000126.1:0-5595 GCA_964414045.1 uncultured Lishizhenia sp.
TCATGCAAGGTGACTCACTTCCTGGCCCTGAAGCCAATCTGACTTTAGAGTCTTTGCGTTCGGATATTCGTCGCTCATTAACAAGCCTTACGCCGCGTGAAAGCGAAGTGATCAGCATGTTCTATGGCCTAGACGGTAAAGCACCACTTTCCTTAGAAGAAATCGGTGACAAATTCGACCTCACCCGTGAGCGCGTTCGCCAAATCAAAGAGAAAGCGATCCGCCGCCTCAAACACACCAACAAAAACAAGGTGCTGAAAAGCTACCTCGGATAATAAAAAAAAGGAACCGCAAGGTTCCTTTTTTGTTTTACAATAGTATTCGATTTTTACTGTTGTTTTACTTCAACTTTGATTGAAGTACTCGTTACAATACCTCCTGTCAAACCTGAGATAATAAAATCCGTGAGTTTAATTTTTGTAGTTACTTGACAGTTACCATTCGACGGCGTATTTACATGTGTACGACCTATGGGCATTAATCCCCAAAACAACCAAAATTGTTTTCCTTTATCAAAAGTAACTTCCTTACCAGGTGTCTCTAAATATCCGCCTACAGGAGTCTTTGTCATCATACATGATGTCAAGAGTGTTATGACAGCTAATATCGTGATCGTTTTTTTCATTTTAAGTTAATTTACATTTGAATCACACTACAGTCACCTGCAACCATGGTGTAAGTATCGGTTACCAATGAGTTTCCGTTATTGTCTTTAATTTCGTAGGTAATTGTTTTTACAACTTGGCTACCCATGTCGATTTCTGCATTTACATTACCTGATTGTTCACAGCTTGGTGCTCCAGTCCAATAATTTGTGGCAAGTGTAGACCCAATCAGTTCGCCATCTACATAAACATATAAGCCAGATATTCCGGCATTTTGTACAATTTGTGATGTAGCCTGATCCTGCCAGAAAATAATTTTTTCTTTATAATTACAAGATCCGTCGTCTTTCTTAGCTGATACACTGTAATTAATCGCATCAGGATCTGTACAACCTGGTTTGGCGCAGCTGAAAAGTGTTAAGGTTACTGCACTTAGTAGGGTGATTTTGGTAAATAAATTCATACTCATTCGTTTTTCGTGTTAATTAATATCTCAAATGTACAATAAAATATGACAAAAGTGTACAACAAAATAAGCGATATGTATAAGATTATCAGCACTGCATTGAGCAATTTTGTGACATGGTCGATATACATATAGGGCAAGAAATAAAACGTGTACTCGATGAAAGTGACCTTTCGGTTACGGAATTTGCTAGAAAAATAAATAAGTCTAGAGGGAATGTCTATTCCATTCTGACGAGAAGTTCAATTGATACCGAATTGCTAGCGGTTATTTCAAGTGTTTTGAAATATGATTTTTTCTTATTGTTTAGCGCTAGTTACGCTTCCGTCAATCAAAGGATGTATGATTTGGAAAAAGAAAATAAAAGGGTGCGTACGCTCAACGATCTATTGATGGAGAAATACGAAAGTAATTAACCTACATCGGATCGACGTCGATGCTGATTTGGATGCTTTTGAAGCGGACGTTTTGAAAGAAGACATCGAGGTCTTGGAGGATGCGGGCCTTGACTTTTTTATCAGGGGCGCCACGTTCAATTTTTAATTTAATTTCTTTGAGGTATTTGTTCTGAATGCGTTTGATGATCGGGAATTCTGGCCCCAGAACACGCTCCTTGAAAATACTGCGCAGTTGATCAGCCAAATATTGCGCACCTTCATTGACCACCTCTTCTTTCTCGTGCTTGAGTGTGAGTTGAACAATTTTATAAAAAGGCGGATAAAAAAAGCGTTCGCGTTCTTCAATTTCTACATCATAGAACCCTTTGAAATCATGTGCCATGACGCGTTCGAGTACCCAATGCTCTGCTTGGGCACTTTGGATGATGACCTTTCCTTGTTTTTCTTTGCGACCAGCTCGTCCAGCGACCTGAGACATCAGTTGATAAGCCCGTTCGTAGGCCCTGAAATCTGGCCTATTCAACAACATGTCGGCATCTAAAATACCCACCAAAGAAACATGGTCAAAATCAAGCCCTTTGGTTACCATTTGGGTACCAATTAATACATCAATGCGGCGCTGCGAAAAATCATCGATGATTTCTTCATAGGCGTGTTTGGACCTCGTGCTGTCGAGGTCCATGCGTTTGAAAACCGTATTTGGGAAAATTAACTGGAGTTCGTCTTCAATTTTTTCAGTACCAAAACCGATCATGCGCAGTCGGTTACTACCGCAAGCTGTACACGAGCCAATTGGTGGAATGGTATAGCTGCAATAATGACATTTGAGCATATTGCTATGCTTGTGATAGGTCAGGCTGACATCACAATGCTGGCAGCGGGGTGTCCAGGAGCAAACTTCACAAGACCAAATTGGAGTATAGCCTCTTCTATTTTGAAAAAGGATGATTTGCTCTTTCTTTTCAAGTACGGTGCGCATTTCATCTAACAAGAGCGAAGAGAAATGAGACTGCATATTCTTGAGTTTTTTCTCTCGTTTGAGATCAGCGCAGATCATGGATGGTAATTGAAGGCCTTTATAGCGTTCAAGTAAATCGACTAAATGATATTTTTCTTGAAGGGCATTGTAGTAGGATTCAATCGAAGGTGTGGCTGAACCTAGTAATACCTTGGCGTCATGTAATTTGGCAAGTACAATAGCGGCATCGCGGGCATTATAGCGCGGTGATGGGTCATATTGTTTAAATGATGCTTCGTGTTCTTCATCGACAATGATGAGTCCAAGATCAGCAAAAGGTAAAAAAACTGAACTTCGGGCACCTACAATAATTCTGAATTTATGAGGGTCGTTATTTAAAACATGGTTCCAGATTTCAACGCGTTCATTTTGGTTGAACCGGCTATGATAAACGCCAACCAATTGCCCAAAATACTTTTGCAGACGGATAATCAGTTGGGTAGTGAGTGCAATTTCTGGTATGAGAAACAAGACCTGTTTTCCGAGGTCAAGGTATTGCTGAATGAGTTGAACATAGATTTCAGTCTTTCCTGAACCAGTGACGCCATGAAGTAAACAGACATCTTTCTGAGAAAAACCACCCTCAATTGCATTCAAGGCGGTCTGTTGGATTGCTGTTAAAGGCTTGAAGGAGGCGGTGTCGTCAGTACGCGAGTCAAAGCGATCAATTTGCAATCGTTCAATTTCAAATACACCTTGTTTTTCGAGCGTTTGAATTGCCGAAGCACTGACATCGTGTTTGAGCAACAAACTTTTAGAGACAGGAGCATGCAAACCACCTGCTTCTGATGCTAATTGAATGAACTGCAGTAGCGCTTGGACTTGTTTTTCAGCCCTTGACTTATGTTCAATGGTGTTAAGTAAGGTGCTGAGCGAATCTTCTTGTTGAAAAGCGGAGCCTAAAAAAATAAAAAGCTGGGTTTTAGGCGTGTAGCGTTCGCGAACTTCTTCGGATCCTGCAATGAGTTTGTGATCTAAAAGTTTCTTAAGGTATGGTTGAATAGTCTTGATTCCGAGCAATTCTGAAAGCTCTTTGGTACTGCAACTTTCGTTGACGCGCAAGAGGTCTAGAATTTCAATTTCTCTTTTGGCTAGCTGAAAAGAATCGGGATTTTGGCTATCCGGGTGAATACAAAATTTAGATTCACTGGCTAACTTGAAATTGGCGGGTAAGGCTGCATTCATGACATCGCCGATAGGTGCCATATAGTAAGTACTGATCCAATCCCAAAAGGCAAGTTGTTTACCTGTAATGATGGGCTGCTCATCGAGGATAGTGTCGATGTACTTGGCTTGGTAATCTTTAGGTACTTGCTGATGAACGTTAGTAACTAAGCCCGTGAGCAATTTATTTTTACCGAAGGGTACCAAAACCCTCAGGCCACTACGGATTCTGTCGTTGAATTCAAAAGGTATTCGGTAAGTGAAAACCTGTCTCATCGGGACAGGCAACAAGACATCTGCAAAGAAAGTCTCGCGCTCAGTCATTGTGTTTAATTACAAGCAAATGATTCTTCTTGTCCAATGACGTTATCTCCGGGATGGTTTGAACAAAATAATAAATTACCTGTGATAGGTCCAGTGCACAATTCGCGGGTTGTTTTTTTATCAATTGCACGGATATATGCTTGTTGTGGCGATGTATAAAAAGGTTTGTAAAACTTCAGTGTTTGTCTAGAGGAGAAGATGCCAACCACGCGTTTACCATTGGTTACGTTGAGATTGGTGTAACTCGGCTTACTTTGGGCTAGACTTGAGCTTGGTTTGTTTACTGCCATGTAATTATATAAGTCTTCGGCTCCGCCGGTAATGATGATATTGAATCCTTGGAAAGTGCGTTTGTCAATGGTAGGATCTTCACTTACGTTTGCTTTGATGAGGTCATAGAAAGTTTGCCCAGCTGCTGAAAATGTTCTAGAACTGTATGCCTCTACATTTGCTTCTCCAAGTTTCCATCGGAAGGACCTTTCTGTTTTGGAAATCCCTCTGTGTTCATTGAACAACACATCCAAATGAGTACTTGCGATATATGCATTACCAGTATTTGAAATGGCTACACCACTCGTAACATAGATGCCAGGGTCATTAGCAAACTTAAATGTAAAATTTTGAGAAATGGCAGGGGAGGTCATGCCGTGAACCAATTCTGTTTCGCCACTCACCTCGAATTCGCCACCATTAATAATGGCTTTGAAGCGATAAGTAGCGGTAGGTTTGAGTGAACTCATTAATGGGTTTGTGGAGGTTTGAATGGCTTCAAGTGGCCCCGTAGGGAGCGTTTTAAAGTAGAATACTTTTTGCGCTGGCCCGTAGAAAACACCATTGGTGTCTTTGTCCTGAACGATGGTATCTTTGAGTTCCCATGTACGTGTAACTTGTCCGTTGACCACTTCTGAAACAGTAGCCTCCACCTGATCGAAATAACTAGAATCTGGGATAAGTGCGTTATCGAGTGCAGATCCTGGGCCAATGAATGCTCTGGTGATTTTGATGAAATGCAAGGAGTCTGCCTGATCCAACAAGCCATAGACAACAGCAGTTTCAACAAAATCGCCGTCTAGCTTGATGTCGTCTTCACAGGCACTTAGACCAATAACAAACAAAGCAAGAAGAGAAAAGTACTTGATCATGGGGTCAAATGATTGGTGTATTAACGGTTGATTCCTTGAGCCGGCATGGTTGGAGCTGGGGCTTCAGCTTTTTCAATAGCAATAAGTTCCATTTCAAAGACTAACGGGGAATAGGGTTTGATGTTGGCACCTTGTGGCGGGTTACCTGCATAACCCAATTCTTGTGGGACAAAGAGTTTCATTTTGCTGCCAACTTGCATGAGTTGAATGGCTTCTGTCCAGCCTGGGATTACTTCGTTGAGACCAAAGCTCACGCCTTCACCGTCTGGAGATTGGTCAAAAATGCTACCGTCGGGGTTCATGCCCACATATTTCATTTTGACGCGCGCATCGCGGCCAGGCTTCGGGCCTTTTCCTGCTTTAATGATGATATATTGTAAGCCACTTGGTGTGGTAAGTACGCCTGGCTTTGTTTTGTTTTGAGCCATGAACGCTTCGCCCTCAGCTTTGAAACCAGCTGTAATTTTTTGATATTTTT
>CAYPVA010000127.1:0-5567 GCA_964414045.1 uncultured Lishizhenia sp.
ATTGGTCCATGACATAAACTTGGAAGTTATTGAGGTACGGCTGTAAGATACTTGGAGCCACAAAAACGGTGTCGTTGTTCGGGAAATTGCCTGGCCCCCAAAGGTAATTGTACGGCGGTATTCCGTCAATGACCGAACAGAAGATGTTGGTGCCTTCTCCAAAATCAGCACATACATTGAGAGAATCAACTGCACCAATACTCATTGGGACGTAATCAATGATGTTCAATGAGATGGAGGTAGTGTCAAAGCTGCCGTCACAAGGGCTTGGAACAATTACATTGAAGTTAACGGTTTCGGTGCCTTCCGTAATGAGGTCGAGAATGGCTGAAATTCCGATGGTATCAGAAGCTACACCAGCTGGGATTATAAGTGTGTCGTTGATGAATGGGTAGTCATCGCCATTGGTAGCAGAACCACTCAGGTTGATAAATACCATGAGGTTTGAGGTGAGGTCAGTTCTTTTGACAATAAAGCCCGCAAAACCGCAATCTTCGATGAGTTCTGTTGGCCCCGTTACATCGACTTCAATCGGCACCTCAATCTGGCAAGCTACCACACGATAGCCAAAAGTTCTGATTTTGGTGTTGATCAGTACGCCGTTGCGCCATTCTTTAACCGCAACTCCGGCCACAAAGTTTCCGATGAGGTTCGGTGTAAAGGTCATCATGCCCGTAACAGGATCTATAGTTACACTTGATCCAGCACCAAAAGGCACAAATTCAGTAAATGTTGGGTTCCAACTAACAGGGGTATATGGTGCCGCTGTTTCTGGATCAGGAACCACATTTGTGAGGCTTCCGCCAAGGAACGGAGACATCAGTTCATAACTCAAGGAGTCTCCATCAGGGTCAAAAGCAGAGTGGTCAAAGTCAAGTGTATTTTGAGAACACAAAACGAGCGGTGGGTAGTTGATGAAGCGCGCGCCTTGGTTGTGCACTGCCACAAGCGCTTGCCCAGGAACGTATGTAGTGAGGGTGATTCCGTTTCCTGCAGGGTCTACGATGTTGTCAATGGCGCCAGTCCAGCAACAACGCTGATAAGAAATGTAATAACCGCCCGGGCTCAATGGCATGGTAACGGTATCAACATAAATAGCGCGCTCCACGCAAATATCATTTGGTACAGTTACGCACGGGTCGTCATAGACTACTGGAAGGATATTCTGTGAAAAAACACCAATATAGCGAACGGTGTAAATACTACCGTCCGCATTGAAAATGGTATAGTTCAATGGGTTATCAAAGGCAGTGGCCGAGTTGCAGTCACGGTAGATTTCTATCGTTATTTTGTACTGATTATTACCTAAGGAATCATAATAGATTTCACCACCAATGATGTGGCTAGCCCAACTAGAGAAGGCACTTAAAAGTGAGAAAATCAGGACAAAGTAGAGTTTTTTCAAAGTCATGTTTAATAATTTGTGCACGAAGATACAAACTAAGCACTTGAAAGCCATGTGATAAGTTTGTATATTCGTTGTTTATGGTCAATTTGAGGTACTTTGTGGCAATTTTCTTGAGTATCTGGGCTTGTTTGGCACAGGCTCAGACCGAAGAACAGTTGCGTAAAGCTTTACAAAAAACCACAGACAAGACGTCACATTTGCAAGCAAGGTTGCATCTACTTTCATATTTAGAGCAAACAAATAAAGCAACCTGGATTAATGAGCTTGAACAACTTGAAGAACAAGCACTTGCATACAATAAAAGAAATGATCAAAAGATTATTGCATTACTTCTCAGTGAAAAAGCGATCTATCTTGGTGCCACCATCGAGGCTGCAGAAATTTTTCAAAGTAATTTAAAGGCCTATACTTTTACCGACAAACAACTGGAGTGGCGCAGAAAATTACTGGCTTTTGCCTTTGCACCGGCACAACCAGACCTGAGTTTTAGAAGTTTGTTGTCTTACAGCATGCGCTATTTAAAGAATAAAGAAACGGCGCAGTTGTATCAAATTCAAGCTGCAAAATACTTGGCTTTTGGTCAAATTGATTCAGCCTTAGTTTTCAGCGATCAAGCTGTTCAGATTGCCAAACGGTCTGAGGGTAGTTGGACACTCATTAATGCTTTGCAAGCTCAGGCTGAGGTCCTTTGGCAAGCCAATTTGTTAGATCAAGCGGTACAACGGGCCATTTTTTCGTTGCAATTAGCGGAGGAGGCGCAGTTGCCCTATTTTAAAATCAGGCCGCTCATTCTGATTGCAGCAATTTCGCTCGAGGTTGGTAATGTTGAGCAAACAATTGCCTATGCCAAAAGAGCACAAAACTTAGCCAATAAATTCCAAGATGAGTTGTATTTGGCCTTTACTTCGTTGATTTTAAGTGAACATTATTTGCAAGCCCAACAAACAACGCGGGCTCAGCATAATCTCAATTATGCTTTGACATACTTTAAAAAAATCAACAATCTTGAAGCGCTCAACAGGGCTATACTATGTCAGGCAAGCATTGCCGATGCGCTCAATCAGGATGCCAGCACTTATTTTCTGCAACTAGAGAAGTTCTTGAATACATCAATGCATACGACGTTGTCAGATAAGTTTCATTTGGAGTACGGCAAGTATTTTCTCAAGAAAAAGCAATTTGGACTTGCAGAAAAACATTTTAAAGCCATCTTAGATTATATCAATTCAAGTGATCAAATTAGGCCCCAAATTGCAATTGCGTTTGCCTTATTGGCAAAAATAGAAGCCCAAAAAGGGAAGCTCAACGCTGCCATGAAGTACCAACAAGCCTATTCGGACTGGTTGGCAAAAAGCCCTGTTTGGCGCAGTGCTGCTCGGATAGAGGAAATGACTTCTAGCAACCTCAGAGAGGAGCGCGAACGCCTCATTGACTTCCAGCGGGCATCCATAGAAAAGGCGCAAAAAGAAAGGAAAATTATTGAACTTCAAAAAGACAGACAGCTTTTTATTTCCATCATTTTTATAGTGGCCATTATTTTTGGTGTGGTCATCTTTATTCTACGCATTCAACAAAACCGTATCAAGCAAGAACAGCGCGAAGCAGAGCTTTCTCAAACGCTCCTAAGAACCCAAATGAATCCGCATTTTGTCTTTAATGCGATGTCCGTGATTCAAAGTTATATCTACGAAAACGACCCCGAAAAATCTTCACAGTTTCTAGTGAAATTTTCTCGCCTGATGCGGCTCATCCTTGAAAACTCTCCAAAGGAGTTCATTCCTATAGAGTTGGAAATTGAAATTCTCGATAAATATTTGGCCACCCAAAAAATGCGCTTTGAAAATCGCTTTGAATACACCCTCGATATCAGCGATGATTTATTATTCAATAAAGCGATGGTGCCACCTATGATTACGCAACCATTTATAGAAAATGCCATAGAACACGGACAACTGCATACCGTCAAAGATGGGCATATCATTGTTCAGATGCGAGCAGAAGGACAATCTTTGTTACTGAGAATAGAAGACAACGGAGTAGGGCGTCAGAAATCTCAGAAAACCAAAAAAATCAGGACGCACAAGAGTATGGCCATCGATATTACCAAAGAACGCATTGAGATCATCAATAAAAAGTATAAATTTAATGGGAGTCTAGTTTTTGAAGACCTCAACAAAGAAGAACAAACCGGGACTGTAGTGAAGCTGGTGTTGCCACTGCGCTACGAAGATTCCATTTAAGCTGCAATTATGAGTACAAAAGTTTTGATTATCGACGACGAAAAGCCAACGCGTACTTTCATTCGCAAAATGCTTGAATCCTTTGACTTGAATCTCAATATTTACATCGATGGGGAAAATGTCCAAAGCGGCATTGAGGCCATTGAAGACATTCAGCCCGATATCGTGCTCTTGGATATCCAGATGCCTGATGGCAACGGTTTTGATGTTTTACGCAATGTCAAATACAAGAACTTTGAAGTCATTTTCATTACTGCTTTCCAAGAGTTTGCAGTTCAAGCCATCAAGTTCTCAGCGCTCGATTATATCCTCAAGCCAATTGATGCCGAAGAACTGCATACCGCACTCACTAATGCCATACAGCACCTCGATCACAAAAAAGAGGAAAGTCAGTTCAATGTGCTACAACACAATATACAGCCCCAGCACAAAAGAAAGCTGGTACTCAAGACACAAGAGAGCATTTTTGTGGTTGAAATAGACGATATCGTTCATTGCGAGGCCGACAAGAATTATACTTTTTTCTACTTGAATGACGGTAAAAAGATCCTTGTTTCCAAGACGCTCAAAGATTACGACACCATGTTGGCGGGCTTCTCGTTTTTTAGGGTGCATCAATCACACCTGATCAACTTGAATTATGTAGAGCGTTATGACAAACACGACGGCGGATCCGTTATCTTGAAAGACGGGAGTTCCATTCCGCTTTCTCCGGCGAAAAAAGAACAGTTCTTTAAAAGCCTAGATCAGTTATAAAGCAGCGAGCGCTTTTTCTAAATCTTCGATGAGGTCTTGGGCATCTTCGATACCAACACTTAAGCGAATCAAAGAATCGACAACGCCACTTTTCTCTCTGACTTCTTTTGGAATAGAAGCATGCGTCATGGTTGCAGGATGCCCGATCAATGATTCAACGCCTCCTAAAGACTCTGCAAGTGCAAAAATCTCTACATTTTTAACAAAGTTGAGGGCATCCTCAAGGCGGTCACCTTTTAAAGTAAAAGAGATCATGCCGCCAAATCCGCGCATTTGCTTTTTGGCAACGTCGTGATTCGGATGGCTTTCAAAACCTGGCCAATAAACCTTTGCTACTTTTGGGTGCTGCTGCAAGAAAGTGGCAATTTGCGCACCATTTTCACAGTGTCTTTGTACGCGAAGGTGCAACGTTTTGATTCCTCTGAGTACTAAAAAAGAATCCATAGGGGCAGTTACGGCTCCTGAAGAATTCTGAATGCGGTACATCTCATTGGCTAAGTCGTCGTCATTACAAACCAAAGCACCCATCACGACATCTGAATGTCCGCCTAAGTATTTGGTAACCGAATGCATTACGAAATCAGCCCCGAGGTCTAAAGGATTTTGTAAATAAGGTGTTGCAAACGTATTGTCTACACAAAGCAAAGCACTTGCATTTTTAGCGATTTGAGCCATTGCCGCGATATCGATGATATTCATCATGGGGTTGGTTGGTGTTTCAACCCAGATGAGCTTTGTATTGGCATTTACTAACGCTTGAACATTTGCAGGATCTTGCATGTCTACAAAGTGAAAAATAATTCCATACTTCGCAAAAATGGTATTGAAAATGCGATAAGAACCGCCATAGAGGTCATTTGTAGAAATCACTTCATCGCCTGGATTGAGCATCTTGATGACACAATCAATGGCCGCAAGGCCTGAGCCGAAGCATGCGCCGTGTTTACCGTTTTCAATGGCTGCTATATTTTTTTCCAATGCATGACGGGTAGGGTTGAGCGTACGTGAATATTCGTAGCCTTTGTGATTGCCAACTCCATCTTGAACGTAGGTAGATGTTTGGTAAATTGGGGTCATGATCGCGCCGGTGGCTGGATCAGGGTGAACTCCGGCATGGATGGCTTTAGTAGCAAATTTCATTGATGATTGATTTTTTGACAAAA
>CAYPVA010000128.1:0-5478 GCA_964414045.1 uncultured Lishizhenia sp.
ACCTTCTTGGATCCAGTCTTTGAGCCAGCCTTCATGTTGATCCATGGGTAAATACCAGTGTGAAGTGCTTTTCAATACGGGCTTACTTCCACTGAGTGTTGAAGTTGGATTGATGAGGTCTGTAGGGCTGAGGTCAGAACCACATTTTTCGCATTGGTCACCGTAGGCATCGGCATTTTGACACTTGGGGCAGGTTCCGGTAATGTAACGATCGGCTAAGAATTGTTGGTATTGCTCGTCGTAATATTGTTCTGAAACTTCTTCAGTAAACTGGCCTTGATCGTAGAGTTTTTTAAAGAAAGCTGCAGAGGTTTCGTGGTGTAACTCAGATGAAGTTCTATGGAAGATATCAAAACTTATTTGAAAATCTTTGAACGCCGACCTAATGATGCCATCGTATTTATCGACAATATCTTTGGGGCTAAGCCCTTCTTTTTTGGCGCGCAAAGTGATGGCGGCACCATGTTCATCTGATCCACAAATGAAGGCTACGTCATGGCCATTCATGCGTAAAAAACGCACAAAGATATCCGCAGGTAAATAAACACCAGCGACATGACCTAAATGAAGGGGGCCGTTGGCATAAGGGAGTGCTGCTGTTACAGTATAAGATGCTTTTGACATGTAGCAAAGATAGCAAATAAAAAAGGGACGGTTGCCCGTCCCTTTTCGTATCAAAAGCGAAATCGCTTATTTTTTCACTACATTGAATTGTGCAGTTTTACCATTTTCAAGAGTTACGTTGAAAATGTAAAGACCTGCTTGAAGCGCATCAAGGTTTACGTTAGCCTGGCCAGCAGCCAAGTTAAGTGCACTAGACATTGCTACTTTACCAGCAACATCAGTCACAACTAATTGAGCAGCTCCTTCACCGTCAATAGATACAGTAACTACATCCGTTGCAGGGTTAGGGAAAGCCTTACCTTCGATGGTGTTCAATTCAGCAACATTTACATCGTTGTCCATTACGGCAACAGCCATAGAACTTGGAAGATCTGAACCAAAACCAGCAGCAAACCAAGAACCATCACTTTCGTTAGGTGTCATTGGTTGAAGGTAGTATGCTTCGTTCCAAGTAAGGTTTGTCGCATTTTCGTGACCTAAGTACAGGTTAAGGTTTACAGTTTGTACACAAGCTAAATAGCGTTGGTTGTCTTCAAGAGCAACTGGTGTTGTGAAAGCACCGTAAACAGTTTCACCTTGAAGATCGTCTGGGTAGTAGTAAAAACCATTCGCTACTTCTGTAAGTGTGTTGAATGCCAAGTTTGCATCGTTTAAGTCAGCAAATACATCTTCCCACTTGTAAAGATAAAGTGCCATTTCTTCTCCGGTTAATACTGCACCTGATGCTGCAGATGTAGTTGCAGAAAACCAAACACCTTTTGCTTTCAAACGGCTCGCGTTTGCGTTGTCAATGACTTGACAAGTAGAGTAAGTTTGGTTGTTCGTTGAAGGACGGTAGTAGTTACCACCTGCAGGAACTCCTGTTGTAGCATCTGCCTGAGCATATCCAAACAATGAATCTGAAACAGTGAAAGTAGTAGTCAAAGTGTTATCTGCGTCATAGTTATCAGGAACACCCAAGCTTACTGTATAAGTAAGTGTGTAGGTACCTGCAGGGTATGATGCCAACGAGAAGTTTGGCAAGTTATTAGCTTGGCTAGGATCAACGTCTGTAGAGTCACCAGCAGCGATAGACAAACCAGAAACCGTGTTGTCATAAACCGTTGCTCCTGAAGGGTTCGTGATAGTAGCTTTCAAAGAAACGTTGTTTTGCGCTTGGTTTCCATAGTTGTAAACGCGTGCACCAAGATCAAAGTTGAACTCAGTACCGTTTTGTGCCAACTGAGATGCAATGATTGCCTGACGCGGCATTAATGCAGCACCACCAGAAATACCAGCATCGTTAGGGAACAAACCAGTTTTGTTACCAAGGAAAGCAACAACAGGACCATTTGCCATTTCAGCGATCAATGCCAAACCGTCGTTGAGGTCTACCATGACAACAGGAATGGTTACGTTAGCACCAGAAGCACCAGCTCCCATCGCAATAACTTCACCTGGGTTACGGTTTACCACAATAACACCAACAGCTCCCGCATTTTGTGCATTTAATGCTTTCATACCAAACTCACAAGTATTGCGGAATACAACCGCAATTTTACCTGTAAGGTTATTGATGAGTGGGTTACAGCCTTCAGCCGAAATTGGGTTACCTTGAGCGTTTGTTCCGGTAGAACCGTCATCAACGATCATGAGGGTATCTTGAACATATGTTCCAGGGATGTTAAAGTCAGGTGTTCCCCAACCGCTTCCTGGATCGGCCCAAGTGTGAGTGTAATTGGCTACGATGCTCTGAGGAGAAATCCCGGCAACGATAACCTGCGCATAGGTTGCAGCAGAAAGCGCAACGGCACTGATAGTTAGTAAAAGTTTTTTCATAGTTGATTTTTTAGATTCGGCTTAAAGTTAACGAATTTTCAATTTTTAACAAATACAAATGAATATTTACTAAAAAAGGGCACATATGTGCCCTTTTTCATCGAAAATTTATGTTTTTACTACTTAAACCAAATAATGAGGTAGTAGAAAATAGCAGCGAGTAGACCACTTACCGGAATGGTTAAAATCCAAGCCCAAAGCAAGTTAATAGTAACCCCCCAACGAACGGCGCTGAGTCGTTTTGTAGCACCTACTCCAATGATAGAACCAGTGATGGTGTGGGTTGTTGAAACCGGGATTCCAAACTGAGATACGGTAAACAAGGTTAATGCCCCTGCGGTTTCGGCACAAACACCTTCCAATGGCGTGACCTTCGTAATCTTAGTTCCCATGGTTTTGACAATCTTCCAGCCACCCATCAATGTTCCTAAGCCTATCATGAGGTAACATCCAAAGGATACCCACATTGGCATCGTGTCTGAATGGACCTTCGTTTTAATTTTATGTCCTTCCTTGAGCTCACCTGTTGAACCATCAACATATTCGCCAAATACACCGGCGAACTTGTAGTTCTTATTCAGTGTTTTTTCGAGGAAAATAGTGTCGTTTGTTTTAGCATCACACAATGCATCACCAAATGTGAAGATTTCCACTTTTTCAAGCGCTTCATCAATTACATCAAACGGTGCGGCACCCTGTACTTCAGCTAATTTTTTACCATCTTCTGCGTAAATAGCCTGGCCACTGTTCGCATCGATAATTTCTTTATGATCTACAAAATATACCTTTCCTTCAACCTCCGCTACTTCTGGCTTGAATTTATGTTTCTTGCCATCTGCAGAATTGAATTCAATTTGCATGAGTTCAGTAATGCGTAAGTCTTTTGGTACCGGTTGATCTAATTTGCCTTCACGACCCATGTTACCATAAACTAACAATGCGGCACAAATAATACCCATTACTTTCTGAGAATCGGCACCACCATGTCCTAATGAGAAGGCCGCCGAAGAAAGCAATTGAAGCTTTTTGTGCATATTGGCCTCCTTCAATGCAGATGGGCGCTTGGCACCATGAACGATTTCAAACCAAATATATACAAGGATAAAAATTGCAATCATGCCGATGACAATATACATCATGATTGGTTTCATATCGATGAAGTCAATCATGTACTGCATTACAGCAATTGTAACACCTGACAGGAGCAAGATGACGAGCATCTTTTTCCAAAACGATCGTGAAATAGTCACTACCGCAATTAAATAAGCGATGAAACCACCAATTATAGGTGCTAAAAAGATAAACAAAACCACTTTGAGGATTTCACCACTTTCAATGACGCCAAAACCTGCATGTGCTACAGCAGCACCTGCAAAGCCACCAATTAAAGTGTGCGAAGAGGAGGAGGGGATTCCTAACCACCAAGTGAGTAAATTCCAAAAGGTAGCAGCCAGTAAGCCTGCGAGAATTACCCATAGGTCAATAGCGTTGTTGTCAACTGTTTTTGCAACTGTATTTCCGACGCTCATGTCGAAAACCCAAAAGGCAATGACATTAAACAAGGCAGCCCAAAGTACCGCTTGAAATGGCGTTAAAACTTTCGTAGAAACAACTGTTGCAATAGAATTGGCAGCATCGTGAAAACCATTGACGAGGTCAAAGAGCAAGGCAATGCCAATTACAATTAATAGTAGAGTAAACATAACTGATGTTTTTTAACTAGACCTAAAAATTAGGCGTATTTAACAACAATTGATTCGATAACATTTCCTGCATCTTCACATTTGTCAGTAGCAGTTTCCATTACCATATACAATTCACGTCTTTTAATCAATTCTTTGGCATCGACATCTGAATTAAAGAGTTGCTCGATACTCATATCGAAGATGTTGTCAGCGTTATTCTCAATGCTATTGATTTTGATGACGCATTCAATGATTTTTTGTGTGTTTTTCAAGTTGCGCAATTCCATAACTGCAGCTTTCACAGCAACAACTGCATCGTTAATTGCAGCAGCCGTTTTTTGGATACCTTGATCTGAAATCGGGTCAATTTTATAAAAGTTGATTTTCTTTCCAGATGCATAGATATAATCAGCGATGTCATCAAGTGCAGAAGCTAATGAGTGAATGTCTTCGCGGTCAAATGGCGTAATAAAGTTTTTGCCTAATTCGATAAAAATCTGGTGGGTGATGTTGTCATTTTGATGCTCGATATCGCGCATTTCTTCAATGAGTGCTGCACGTTTGTTGTAGTCAGACTCATGAACGACTTGCAATAATTTTTGAGCGATAGACTCAAGGTTGTCGCTTGCTTTTTCGAAAAGCGAGTAAAATACTTTGTCTTTAGGTAAGAAGTAACTTAAAATTCCAGCCATAATAATTGATTTTTTTGGACAAATGTAGGCCGTTCATTCCCCACTCTCAAGTAAGTGTCAGTTTGTTAACGTAAACATAACATTACATCTTTTCTGAATGCGGTTTTTAGGCCAACTGAAAATGACGCTAATTTGATGTCTTGCCCTAATGTTACCAAAATGTTACCAAGATTATATAAAAGTTAAATGAAAATGAATGCAATGTTAACTCAATATGAAGGCTATAATTTTGGCCTTCAAATTAAACGACATGAAAAAAATCTATTCACTACTATTTGCGTTGTTGTACGGCGGATTGTTTCTGGCCCAAAATACGACGAATGATTCATTGACAAAAGCGGTTAAACAACTAAGTACAGATTTATCACAACTTAAAAATTTAAAGGTTACAGGTTGGGTACAAGCACAATATCAATGGACTCAAACACCAGGTGCGAAGACTTTCGATGGAGGTGATTTCATCACGAATTCTAACAATCGCTTTATGATTCGCCGTGGGCGATTTAAATTAACTTACACGAATGGCCTCGTTCAGAGTGTTGTACAAATCAATGCAACAGAGAGAGGGGTAAATTTGGTAGAATACTACGGTAAATTGACAAACCCTTGGATGAAGTCAATTTCAATTACTGCAGGTGTAATGAACAGACCTTTTGGTT
>CAYPVA010000129.1:0-5379 GCA_964414045.1 uncultured Lishizhenia sp.
AGCACATGAGTGCATTCACGCGAGAACCAATTGCTACATTTTCTGGATTTAAAACTGGATCAAAAGGTCGATTGGTATAACCTAGGCCCGTCGAAAATCGAAAATCGAGGCGGTATCTCTTGTATTTAATGATGGGTAATTCAACAAATCCGTATGCCCCCATGAATTTGCCCAAAATCTGATTATTGCCTACTGATCCAAAAAACAAAGTGCCACCAACAAGAGGCTGACGATACGCTTGGTGCCACTTTTTATGTTGGCTAGTTTGATAAATGTAGGAGAATTCAGCTGCTACAGCCGGAGCCTGAGGTAAATGTGCCATCAGGGGGCGGTGGGCTATCAGGAACCCTAGCTTTTGTCGGTATTCAAATCCACCTTGAGCATAAAATTGATGGCTACAAACGAATAAAACGAACAGGATCAGTGTCAAACGCATAATCAAAGTTAATGAAAAGCCCAATTCATATGCTAACTTTGCCCTATGGATGAAAGACTTATTGCCTTTGAGCGCTTATTGAAAATCATGGATGAACTCCGAGCGCAATGCCCTTGGGACCAAAAACAAACCTTTGAAACCTTGCGCAACCTCACCATCGAGGAAACCTACGAAATGGCAGACGCCATCACCGCACAAGATTACCAAAGCCTAAAAGGAGAACTTGGCGATTTATTTCTACACTTGGTTTTTTACAGTAAAATTGGGCAAGAACAAGGACTCTTTGATGTCACAAGTGTACTCCATCAAATTTGTGATAAATTGATCTACAGGCATCCACATATTTACGGCGACACCGTTGTTAAAGACGAAGAAGAGGTCAAGGCCAATTGGGAGAAACTCAAACTGAAAGAAGGAAAAAAATCAGTTTTGGAAGGTGTTCCCTCTTCCCTACCTGCATTAGTGAAAGCTACACGCATTCAAGAAAAAGTCAAAGGAATTGGTTTTGAATTTGCCGATGCCGAAGATGCCTGGGCCAAAGTCCGAGAGGAGCTATCTGAATTGCGCCATGAAATTGACCTCAATTCTGAGCGCGTTGAAGCCGAATTTGGCGACGTCTTGTTTTCTTTGGTGAATTATGCCCGCTTTTTGAACATTTCACCCGAAAATGCACTTGCAACGACCAATCAGAAATTCATCGGACGTTTTCAAAAAATGGAAGCCCTGATTTCGGAGCAAGGAATGGATATCAAAGAGCTAGACCTCGCAGCAATGGACCGTTACTGGGATCTTGTGAAAGCTCAGGAGTAAGGAGCCTTCGATGTGGTCCTTTAGCGCGGATAACACAAGAAATACTTTTCTACCGGAGTAGATAGTGCCGAAATGTTGAGGTTGTCTGAGGCTTCTGACAATTCCATGATTTGGCCATTTTTAAGCAGCAAATTGATATTGTGCTTTTGTTCGTTGTAGGCACGGTTAGTGAGGACGTCCGAATAGATAAAGTAATTGAGCAATTCGGGGCTCAATTGATGTTCTTGTAAAATGCGTTGTTGAACACTGTGAATGCGTTCAGTCGTAAAAGGCGTCTTGGAAATTTCAATTTTGAAGAGTTGTCGGTTTACCAAACCCGAACACAAGGTTGCCAAAATGTAATCAGGAGCAAATTGCCATACTTTAATGGCTCCCCAAATATCGTAGTCATCGAGTTGCGCAAAGTGCGTCAAGACCAACGGATCTTGCTCGAAATGTGCAGCGGTGATATCTTGCTGCAGAAAAAACTGCAAAGATGGACTCGCAAAAAGCGGCTCTCCAGCCTTGACCAATTCTTTGGCTCTTCTTAGGGCATGAATGAGCATAAACTCTGCGGCAACTACAGTTTTATGCAGGTAAACTTGCCAATACATAAGGCGGCGCGCCACAATGAATTTTTCTACCGAATAAATTCCTTTCTCCTCTAGCACTAAATGTCCGTTATGCACATTGAGCATTTCAATGAGCCGCTCAGACCCAATGACACCCTCTGAAACCCCCGAATAAAAACTATCCCGATTCAAGTAATCAAGGCGATCCATGTCGAGTTGCGAACTGACCAATTCGTGCAAAAATGGTTTGGCGTAGGAATTATTGAAAATTTGCAGCGCGATTTCGAGATCGTGACCATATTCAACCGAAAGTTCTGCAATAAAGAAACCTGAGATTTGCTCATGACTAACGCCACAAACAATATCGTATTCCAGCGCATGGCTAAATGGGCCGTGGCCGATATCGTGTAGGAGGATAGCCAAGCAAACACCGCGTTCTTCCTCTTCGGTAATTTCATGGCCCTTTCTTCTGATACATGCCACTGCTTGCATCATAAGGTGCATGGCTCCTAAAACATGATGAAATCGCGTATGATTAGCACCTGGATAAACTAAATGGCTCAAGCCTAATTGCTGGATGCGACGCAACCTTTGTAAATAAGGATGTTCAAGAATATCGAAAATTATTTCGTGAGGCAAGGAAATAAAACCATAGACCGGGTCGTTAATGATTTTCTTCTTGTTATTTCTGGTGTGTATCGCTGGCAAGTTGCTAACTTTAAATTTTAATCAAAACTATTAAAAATTCAGACATATGCAGGGTAAAATTCTCTGGGCCGATGACGAAATCGAATTGCTCAAACCACATATTCTCTTTTTAGAGTCCAAAGATTACCTTGTCGACACCGCTACAAATGGTCAAGACGCCATTGAAAAAGCCTTACAACAGCACTATGATATCATTTTTTTGGATGAAAATATGCCCGGATTAAGCGGCCTAGAAACGCTTGCACAGATCAAAGAGCACAATGCTTTAGTACCAGTTGTCATGATCACTAAAAGTGAAGAAGAGCACATCATGGAAGAGGCCATTGGTTCAAAAATCGCCGATTACCTCATCAAGCCGGTCAATCCCAATCAAATATTGCTCAGTATTAAAAAGAACCTAGACCACAGTAAACTGATCAGTCAGAAAACGAATGCCAGCTATCAGCAAGAATTCAGACAACTCGGCATGCAGCTTTCTGGCAGACTCGATGCAGAAGAATGGAAAGAACTTTATGCCAAGCTTGTTTTCTGGGAATTGCAACTCGACAACATTGAAGATACTGGCATGCGTGAGATCTTTGAAATGCAGAAAAAAGAAGCCAACAAGCTTTTCTGTGATTTCATTGAAGACAACTACATAGATTGGGTGAGCGGAGATCCTGACGCACCGTCCATGATCCATACGTTAATCAAAGAGCGCATCGCGCCTTTTATAGGCAAAGAAAAATTAGCAGTATTGGTTATTGACAACCTGCGCTTCGACCAATGGAAAACCATCGAGGGCATTCTGGCGCGATATTTCCAAAAGGAGGAAGAAGACATCGTTTATTCGATTTTGCCAACAGCTACACACTATGCACGCAATGCCTTTTTCGCTGGTCTTTTACCTGCTGAAATTGAACGCCGCTTTCCCAACCTCTGGAAAAACGAAGACGACGAAGGTGGTAAAAATCTGCATGAAAAAGATTTCCTCGAGGCACAACTCAAGCGCCTTGGAAAGAATGTAAAGTGGTCCTATAATAAAATTACCAATGTGGAGGCGGGTAAAAAACTTGCCGATCAATTTCACCAGTGGAAAGACAACGACGTCAACTTCATCGTTTATAATTTCGTCGACATGCTTTCTCATGCACGCACCGAAATGGAAGTGATCCGGGAATTAGCTGACAACGAAGCTGCCTACCGCTCGATCACCACAAGTTGGCTCGAACATTCTCCGCTGCTGGACATCCTCAAAAAAATAGCTGAAGCGGGCTTGCGCCTGATCATCACTACAGACCATGGTACAATCAAAGTGACCAAACCTGTTAAAATCGTTGGTGAGCGCAATACCAACAGCAACCTGCGTTACAAAGCTGGACGCGGTCTGAGCTATGACAAAAAAGAAGTTTTTGTGATAAAAAATCCACAAGAAGCACAACTCCCGAAGCTGAAGCTTTCTGCTGAATTTGTGTTTGCCAAAGAACAAGATTTCTTTGTTTACCCGAACAACTACAATCATTTTGTCAACTACTATGGCCAGACCTTCCAACATGGCGGTATTTCCCTCGAAGAAATATTAATTCCGTATGTCGTTTTAAAAGCAAAATAAAGCGTCAAGTACGAAAAAGAATTTCTTGCTTTTGCTTCTTTAGAACTATTCAAAATAAGGAAATTCCGTACTTTTGTCAAAAAAACAAAGTATGGGTTCCTCACCATTTTCAGTACATGCCATCCGCGAGCTCTTCCCGGCGCTCAGACAGCAAGTTTACGGCAAGCAACTCATCTATTTTGACAACGGTGCTACGTCTCAAAAACCCCAGGTGGTGCTAGACACCCTCAAGCAATATTACGCACTTGAAAATGCCAATATTCACAGGGGTGTTCATTACTTGAGTCAGCAAGCAACAAGCGCTTATGAACAAGCCAGACGCACCATTCAAACTTACATTGGTGCCAAGAGCCCTGACGAAATTATCTTTACAAAAGGGACCACAGATGCTATCAACCTTGTGGCATTTTCCTTCGGTGAACTACTCAAAGTAGGCGATGAAATACTCATCACGGCCATGGAGCATCACTCTAACATTGTTCCTTGGCAGCTACTTTGCGAACGCAAAGGGTGTGTTTTAAAAGTTGTGCCCATCACAAAGAAAGGCGAGCTCGACCTCGATGCTTTTGACGCGTTGCTCAACGAGCGCACCAAATTAGTGGCCATCACCCATATTTCCAATACGCTTGGCACCATCAATCCTGTTCAGGATCTTATTCAGAAAGCACATCTTGCTGGCGCCAAAGTACTACTTGACGGCGCTCAAAGCATCCAACACCTCCAAATTGATGTCAAGCAGCTCGACTGCGATTTTTATTGCTTTTCTGGGCACAAGGTTTTTGGACCTACTGGCATCGGTATTTTATACGGTAAAGAAGCAATTCTTGAAAAAATGCCGCCTTATCAAGGTGGTGGCGACATGATTGCCAAAGTTACCTTTGAACGAACGACTTACAATACTTTGCCATTGAAATTTGAAGCAGGCACACCTCATATTGCGGGTGCAATTGGCTTAGGCAGTGCTATCGAATTCCTCAACAGCCTTGACCTCAATGCCGCCGCAGCACATGAACTTGAGCTCACGAAATATGCGCAAGGTATCTTAGACACTTTTGAAGGGCTACATATCATTGGTGAAGCCAAGAACAAAACAAGTGTCGTTTCGTTTACCATAGACCATATGCATCCATTTGATATAGGGACACTTCTCGACAAACAAGGTATTGCTGTTCGTACTGGCCACCATTGTACGCAGCCACTCATGGACTTCTTTGAAATTCCGGGTACCGTGAGGGCTTCCTTTGCATTTTATAACACCAAAGAAGAAATTGACACTTTCGTTG
>CAYPVA010000130.1:0-5328 GCA_964414045.1 uncultured Lishizhenia sp.
CGTTTTCCTGTTTTTTTATCTAGACTGAAAAGTTGCTTATTTTGATAACTGACTTGTTGATCAAAAGTTGCTTGGGAAGGATCAAATGCCACAAAATCTTGCGCAACATCAGCTGAAACCCAAGCGCTTATTCCTTTTAACGGATCTAAAACGTAATGCGAAACAGCCGCAGAGTCAGGAAACTTTCTTTCATAGAGGACTTTTCTCCCGTTATAAGCCCAAGAAGGATTTTCGGGTAAGGCGCCAACAAAGCCCGGACCTTTCATGATTTCACTGAGTTGTAATTGCGCAAATACACAAGAAGGCGCTATGATACCTAGGGCAAATAAGAATAAGCTTTTCATGCGTTAAAAATAGAAATAATTGTACTTTTGATTCAAAGAATCTGCATGAAGAAATTGCTCTATGTTTTATTGTCCGAAAGAAACTATCTACTGACCCTACATCGGTTCTTTTATTTGTTTTATAATCTTGGTTTATTGCGCAATAAAGAAGCCTTTAAATATCATTATTTCGTTAAGAAAATCATTCGACCTGAATTTGTTGTCATCGACATCGGCGCCAATCTGGGTTATTTTGCCAAAACCTTTTCCAAACTCGCATTCAAAGGAAAAGTGATTGCTATTGAACCCCTTCCTCAATTTTATGAAATCCTTGATCATTTTATTGGTCATCAAGAAAATGTTGAACTTCACAATGTGGCCTTGGGCCGTGAAACGGGCATCATTCGAATGGTTTTGCCATCAACAAATGGCATGATGAGAACTGGGCTCCCGCACGTATTAAGGCCTGGAGAAGAGCAAACGCAAGAGAAAATACAAGATGTACAGATGGTCAATACCGCAGACTTCTTTCAAACTTTTGAACGCATTGATTACATTAAATGTGACATCGAAGGACACGAATGGGAAGTTTTTCAACAACTCCACAACATCATTAATAAGCATCGACCTATTATTCAATTAGAAATTGACCCTAAAAACGAAACCCTTTTATTCGAGTTTTTCTCTCAATTAGCTTACCAAAGATTCGGTTTGAATGGTCAAATATGCCAAAAAGAAAATGGCCAGCATTTTGGAGGAGACTATCTTTTTGTGCCTCACGAAAAAGAAAATTTAGTTGCACAATGGAACGCTTAGTCCCGCTTATATTCATCATCTTCTTATTGACGAGTGCCTGTGAAAAAGGAACAGGTTCATTCGTGATCAAAGGCACTATTTCGGACAACACGTTTGCAGGTGGCTTAGCTGGTGCAGAACTTAAATTTTACAAAGTTCCAATAGGAACTTCTGAAGAAATTTTAATTGATGCACTAACTGTTCCGGCAGATGGAACCTATGAGTTTAAAATCCCACGAGACAAAATTGAACGCTACATCGTCAAGGTTTTTAAGACTAATTATTTTCCGATTGAAAAGGAAATTTACTATTCTGAACTGAGCATTAAAGAACCAAAGGTTGTCAATTTAAATACGGACGCCATGGCTTGGGTAAAAATTCATTTCAAAAATAACAACCCAAGCAATCTCGATCATTTTCGCTACATCAAACAAGAAGGTTTTGCTGGCTGTGAAACATGCTGCCCAAGTATTGCCCAAGATTTTTATGGCCCGCTTGATACCACATTTTATTGTGTCAACAAGGGGAATTCGAATTACTCCATTCTTTATTGGGAGCTAGACACACCCAATAACGGTACTAAGAGCGCCTACACTACTCCGTTTGACACCGCGCAGATTGAAGTCTTGTATTAGCAATGAATCTTATTGTTTCTGCTTAAAGAACTGAGTGCTCAAGCCTTTATTTACTTGGTAATTGCTAAAATCTAGTGTAATTTTTCCATCCTGAGCTTCCTTGCTGTTTGTTGGCTTTTTCTTAGTTTGATGTAAATCAGCAGCGACACTTTTGGGCAGTTTGAATTTCTTGACGTCGATGGTAAATACGAGTTTACTCGGTAAGCCATATTTCACTTGATCGGTGTAGTAATAATCGATATCAAGGGTTCCGTTAGTTTTACTCGTTACTTGTGCTTTCATGATGACATCCTTAATGGGATCTATCCACAATTTTACAAGGATGAGGTCAGAACCCTCCGTGAGTGGCAAAACGGAAATGACCTGAGTTTTAACGGATCCTATCATTTTACTTCCATTCAGCGCACAGGTGTAGCCTTTTTCGTTGGTTAAGAAAGCGGTTAAATCGCCCATTCCTTGTTTAGGTAAAATGGCGATTCCTTTCGATTCTACTTTAAATAAGTTTGGTTGTTTGTAGTATACTTTTGCATTGACGTCATCAATTTTTATCATTGGAATATTCGCATGAATATGCACCTGAGCGCTGTAATCAGCTACTTTCTCTAGCTTTAAGCGGACCTCTTTGAGTAATAAATTTGGATCTTGCGCACGTAAAACGAGAGCAGAAATTGCTGTGAAAACCAGAAAGAAAATAGAACGTAGTTTCATGAGGTAATGTCTTTTCTATTGAATTGAAAAATGGCAATGCCAACGAACAAAATATTATGCGCAACCAGGATCCAAACGGACTCCCAAATAGCCGACCAAGGTACAGGATCATTGAAAAAACTGCGCCAAGAAGCCATGTGTGTTGTAAAGAGATACGGCTTGATGTGATCAAAGACAGATACGTCTAAAGAGCCAATAATCGTGAATAAAATGATGATTGCCATGGTTGAAACGATGGGGCCAATAGAGTTATCGGCAAAAGCTGAAAGACAGATTGACAGCGTAGCGATGGTCAATAAAGCAAGATAGGCTACAAAAAATGCCAAGCCATAGCGCCAAAGAATATCCGCTTCAGGCAATATAACCAGGCCATCCGAATTCAATACGATTAAATCGCCTGTACCAAAAACCCAACGACCAACAAAAACCGCAAGAAAACCCATCCATAATACTAAAATAAACGTGTAGCTTGCGGCTGCAATTATTTTTGAAAGCACCACTTGTGTGCGTGTAATGGGCTTGGTGAGCAACATCCGAAGCGTCCCCATGGCAGCCTCTCCTGAAAGTAAGTCGCCCGTCACTAAAGCGACAAGCAGCGGGATGTGTACAATAAGCATTTGCAAAACAATGAATGCAATTAGGTTACCATTGAGAATATGGCCATTGAATGACAATGTTTGCTCAAAGGAAGCCGTGACAAATGAGATGTACATTTTCCCATCAGCTTTCATCGCAAATAAAATGATCGAAATGAGCAAAGTGAGTGCAGCAATACCGATGTAGCTTCGAGGTTTTGCCAAAATCTTGACAAATTCATTGATGGTGTTTTTTCTAAGCATTGGACTGCGTCATTTGAATGAAAAAATCTTCGAGTTTTCTTTTAGGCTCGAGCGCCATGATCTCAAAACCTTCAGCCACAAGCTTGGCATTTAGCGAAGGAATAAAATTCTTTTCTATGTTGATTTCTAAAGTTTTAGGACTACTTATCTTAAGCTTTGATTCAGGAAAATTTGCTCCAATAATTGCGGCTGCGCCAAAAGCATTTTCTGAAAGTTCAATATGTAAAGCGGTTTCTTGCTGATTCATCAGCTGCGCCACATCCCCTTCAACAATTCCCTCACCCCTATTGATGATCACCATTCGATTGGCAACCAATTCTATTTCTGACAACTGATGAGAGGATAAGATAACGGTCTTTTGCTGCTCGTTTTTAAGCCTTAATATCAATTCCCTCACCTCGATGATCCCTTGCGGATCAAGGCCCGTTGTAGGTTCGTCAAGGATGATCAATTCTGGCTGATGCAAAAGGGTTTGCGCGATACCTAAACGTTGTTTCATGCCATGTGAAAACCCCGCCACCTTATCTTTTTCTCGACCAGCGAGCCCAACAAACTCAAGTTGTTCGTAAAGTTGTTTTTCGGAAACGTCTGCACCAGAAATACGTGCAAAAATTTTAAGGTTTTGCAACGCGCTGAGATATTTATAAAAATCGGGTTTTTCGACAATACTCCCAATGCCCGCCATAATGGACGCACGTTCTTTCTGCAGGTCTTTGCCAAAGATTTGAATTTGACCTGCATCTGGCTTGATCAAAGACAACATGCAGCGCATGGTTGTGCTTTTCCCAGCGCCATTGGGCCCTAAAAAACCAAATATATCGCCCTTATTGACGCTAAAACTCACATCTTTAACCGCCGTAAAATTCCCGAAAGTCTTTTTGAGGTGCTGAACACTTAGAATTGGATTGTCATTCATGTAAGAAAGTTAAACAAATAATACCAAGATTAAAGCAATATGGCTATTTAAATAGTGATTCAACTTTCTTGAAACGATAGGCAAAAATTTGCTCGAGTTTTGGACGCACAAGCCAAGGGTGAACCAAGCGACCCAACAAGCCAAAGGGCAAAACATAGGTCACAATATCAGTCATTTCTACACCGCCTTCTACGGTTTTAAAATGATGTTCGTGATGCCAAACCTTGTAAGGACCAACGCGCTGCTCATCCACAAAAAACTGAAGGTCTTTCACGGTTTTAATTTCAGTAACCCAATTCATGGGAATACCAGCAAGCGGTTTTACAGTGTAGGCAATCATCAAGCCTTCATACATTTTTTGAGGCACTTCGGACTTCACAATAAAACCCATGGTGGGCGGTGTAATTTCCTTTAAGTTGTTTGGAGAGGAAAAATAATCCCAACAGGTCTGGAGGTCTGTCGGGATAAACTGAGTTCTTTTGAGTTGATACATGCTTTAGTAACAACAAGAAAAAATAAAAGTTCATTAAAAAAGCCCGTTTTCACGGGCTTTAATTATTTGTAAGTGTCGCACTAAAAATTTGCGCAAACGAACTGTTCAAAGCATCAGACCAATTCAATGACCATTGCCGAAGCACCACCACCGCCATTGCAAATGGCAGCAGCACCTCTTTTTCCGTTATTTTGTTGGAGCACATGCAAGAGCGTCACAATAACTCTTGAACCTGAATTTCCAAGTGGATGACCCAGCGCAACAGCACCGCCATTGACATCAACTTTTTCTGGATTGAGTCCAAGAATTTTCATGTTCGCTAAACCTACTACTGAAAATGCCTGATTGAGTTCCCAATAATCAATGTTTTCAATGGATAAATTTGCTTTTTGAAGTGCTTTTGGAATGGCTAATGATGGCGCAGTGGTAAACCATTCTGGTTCATGAGCGGCATCGGCATAACTCACAATTTTTGCAAGTGGTTTGAGCCCGTGGGCTTGAACGGCTTCTTCGGAGGCCAAAATCAAGGCAGACGCGCCATCGTTGAGCGTTGACGCATTAGCTGCCGTAATTGTACCTTCTTTATCGAAAGCAGGACGCAAAGCAGGGATTTTATCCA
>CAYPVA010000131.1:0-5303 GCA_964414045.1 uncultured Lishizhenia sp.
TGCCAAAGAATCGAAGGAACCTGATCGGTAATTGGTATTTTCTTTGATCCTGTATCAGAAAGATGGTACTGATATATTCCAAAAATCAGCGCACTGAAAACCAAGCCCAAGCCCAGCCATTTTTTAAACTTTTTCCACTTGGCAAGGCGACGTAATTTACGTTCAAACCCGGGCCATGATTGCTCAGCTAAAATTCGGAGTTCTTGTGCTTCAGTCATGATTCAGGTGTTTTTTCAGCGTTGCTTTTGCCGTTTTCAAATGCCAATGAACTGTTTGAACGTTCATCGAAAGAAGGGCTGCGATTTCCCGAGGTTTCAGCTCTTCGAAGACGAATAAACTAAAAACAAAGCGTGTTTTCTCAGCGAGTAAATCCAGTAATTGAGCGACCTTTTGATTTTCGAATTCATGGTCAATTTGCAAGTCAAAATTTTCTTCCAAAACAGGTTCTTCAAGCGCTGTAAAAGGCCTAAATCTCCATCTTTGTTTGCGCCTGTAGGCATCGATTAATTCGTTTCTTAAAATTACCGACATCCAAGCCTCCATAGAGCTTTCAGGCGTAAACTTCTCCATATGCTTGAGTGCTTTTAATTGGGCATTATGAACGGCAGTTAGCTGATCATTGCTTTGGGGATAAAACTTTGCTGCCTGACGCAACAAACTTGGAAAAGTATACATATACCATTCCTTGACTGTTTTGGGGTCTTGTTGTTGCAGAAGCCTAAGAATCGGTGCGTCGAAGTGCATATGAAGCTGTTCTGAGCGCTAACGCAACCGCAATGAAAATTAGGTGGTCCTTGGTTGATTCTTTTGGGCCAACTGATCGTATTTCATCAGAAGTAAGACTGCAAGTAAGATACTTGCAAAGACCAAATGTGCGGTTTGAACCAAACCAGGCATATCTGCATAGGCCAAGGCTACACCTGTGATGAGCTCGGCAGCTAAGAGATAAAAAGCTACATTGACACGGGCGTAATGCCACTTTTTGCGGTTTTGCCAAAACAAATAAGTGAGCAAGATCAATACCAACCAACTGAAACTTCTATGGATGAAAAAAGGCATTCCGAGTGCTTCAATCCATTGTGCCCTGGAGTAACCTTGCTTGACAAGTGCATCGATGGCTTCCCTGACTTGCGTACCCAAAAACATTTGGTAGAAAGTAATGAGCAAAATAAGCCAAGTGAGCCACTTAAATTGATTTTCTTGAGGTAGTTCAAGTGCTTTATTATTTTGAATTTGATGAACTAAATAAAGTTGCAGTGCAATGATCACGAGGGCTAAGAAAAGATGGACGGTGATGGTCCAGGGAACTAAATTGGTAGCAACTACGATTGAACCAAACCAAGCCTCGATGGCCATTAAAACCAAATTGAGTCCCGCAAGCAGCAACCAACGGCGTTTGCGATAGAACAAGAGCAGCCAAAAGAAACTCAGTAGCATGGCGTTGCCCGCCAAAAAACCCGCCAAACGATTGATGTATTCAGTCCAGGTTTTTCTGGGGTTGAACGCCTCTTCTTTATAGACTTCTGGGTCGTTTAAAATCTTTTGGGCTGTGGCATCCATGCCGATGCGCTCTAAAAATTTACAGAACTTTTGGACTTTTTTCTGGCGCTTCAATAAATAAGCTTCTTGATAATTTGCGGGTAACTCTGTGAGTTCTGTTGGTGGCACCCACTTCCCGAAGCACTTGGGCCAATCAGGGCACCCCATTCCACTGCCCGACATTCGGACAAAACTTCCGGCAAAAACCACCAAAAAAATCAGGACCAATACAATCCACTGAAACCGAATAAAGGCGCTTGAAACTTTCATGTCTCAAATTTACGATAAAAGCGAATCTCATTTTTCTATTTTTTGCGCTTATTGTATCTTTGTGCTTTAGATAAAATATGGAATTTAACGCCCTTACCGCGATCTCCCCGATAGATGGTCGCTACCAATCCAAAACAACAGCCCTTCAAGCTTATTTTTCCGAGTTCGGCCTGATTCGCTACCGTGTTCTTGTAGAAGTAGAATACCTCATCGCTTTAGCCGAAAGTGGCATTGCTAATCTCAAAGATTTTCCAAAAGACAAATACGCGGCTTTGCGTGCCATTTACACCAATTTTTCGCACGCAGATGCCAACTGGATCAAAACAACCGAACAAACCACCAACCACGACGTCAAGGCCGTTGAGTATTTTCTCAAAGAAAAAATGCAACAACTGGGTCTTGATGCCTACCTTGAATTCATTCATTTTGGCCTGACTTCCCAAGACATCAACAACACAGCCATTCCGCTTTCGTTAAAAGAAGGGCTACAAGATGTTTACATTCCGCAAGTAACCGGACTAATTGACAAACTTAAAAGTTTAGCCACAGAATGGAAAGACATCCCGATGCTTGCGCGCACGCACGGGCAACCCGCCTCTCCTACCCGTTTAGGAAAAGAAATTCAGGTTTTTGCTGAACGCCTTAACAAACAGCTGACGCAACTAAAAGGCATCCAATTACCTGCTAAATTCGGAGGTGCTACGGGCAACTTCAACGCACACTTTGTCGCTTATCCACAGACCAACTGGGTTGCTTTTGGCAATCATTTTGTCAATGATATCTTAGGCCTTGAGCGTTCGCAAACAACCACCCAAATTGAGCACTACGACCAATTAGCTGCGCTTTTTGATTGCATGAAGCGCATCAACAACATCATCCTTGACCTCGACCGCGACATGTGGACCTACATCTCCATGGACTACTTCAAACAAAAAATTAAGGCCGGTGAAATTGGCTCCTCAGCTATGCCGCATAAAGTCAACCCAATCGATTTTGAAAATTCAGAAGGAAATGTTGGCTTGGCCAATGCACTCTACGAGCATTTGGCTGCCAAACTTCCGGTGTCTCGCCTTCAACGCGACCTCACTGATTCTACTGTTTTGCGTGTCGTTGGCGTTCCGATCGCGCACAGCGTTATTGCTTTTGGCGCTACCATGAAAGGTCTTGACAAACTTTTGCTCAATGAAGCTGCGCTAGCACAAGACCTCGAAGCCAATTGGGCTGTAGTTGCCGAAGCTATTCAAACAATTTTGCGCCGCGAAGGTTTTGAGAAACCTTATGAAGCACTCAAAGGCCTTACTCGTAAAAACGAACGCGTAACCAAAGAAAGTGTCCACGCTTTCATCGATGAGCTCCCTGTAAGTGCTGTACTCAAAGACGAACTCAAACAAATTAGCCCATCCAATTATTTAGGCGTTCAAATGGTCCAAGATTGATGAAATTCCTGATCCTACTTTTGCTTTTCCTACCAAATCTGTTGCTTTATGCTCAGGTTCCAGATTGGCAATGGGGATCCTTAAGCCGCACAAACGGTCAGCTCATCCAAATTTTAGCCGAAGATGGTCAAGATTTCAAATCGCTACACGCGACCAACCAACTCGGCGGTGGGCAGTATTTATTGACTAAATACAACGCACTCACCCCAGTTGCTAATTTCAAAGTAAAACCCGTTACGCCGGCTGGCTTTGGCTACTATCAGCAAACGATGCTGATCGGATATGATACCTATATTTTCATAGGTGACCGCGTTGGCAAAGAGATGAAGCTTTTTGTCAAAAAACTTGATGCTGAATTCAACGAGCTTGAGGTTACAGAATTACTCAGTTACATTGACCCGAGCCCAAATCCCTTGCCCAATTTCTCCCTAATTCAAGCACCCGATCGTTCTCATTTCGGTGTTTTTTACAGTATACCTGGCAGGCGAAATGGCATTGATACCTACGGCTACCAGGTTTACAACAATCAATTTGAACTTTTGAGTAGCGGCGAATACAGCTTGCCTTTTGATGCAAATCTGAGCTCCATAGAAGACTTCTTCTTAACCAATGAAGGCGAATTATTTATTGGGGTCATTGAGCTGGGCATCAATGAAAACCAAGCCATCAAGACCCGTAAAATTTTCAAAAACCTTCATGTTTATCAACTCTCAAGCAAGCAAATCAAAGACTACACCTTTGACCTTGAGGGCAAACGCATCACCAATTTCATCATGAATTCAGAGGGTTCAAAAAGTCTAACGCTTTTTGGTATTTACAGCAATTCAAGTGAGACCTTCGTTCAAAGCGGTTACTTTAATGCACAAATAAACCTGCATACAGACACCGTAAATGCCGTTGGTTTTATTCCGTTCAGTCGAGAAATCATGCTCAGTGAACACAACGCCTCCGAACAAATGCGTATCGAACGCAGGCTTGAAAGAAGAAATGAAGAACCACAACTTTCCCGTTATGAGGTAAGAGATATTTTTACGCTGGCCAATGGCAGTTATGTGGGTTCTATTGAAAAGTATGATGTTTACACAAACGTGAGTTACAATAATCAAACAGGGCAACGTACCACCTACACCTATTACTATTACAACGACATCATTGCTTTTTGCATCGATACAAATGGCTTATTGCTCTGGGAACAACGCATCCCCAAAAGACAATACAGCATCAACGATAATGGTCCATACAGCTCTTATGCGAGCTTTGTTACGGAGCAGCATATTTGTTTCATTTTCAATGATACGCAAGCCAATTATGACGAAAGTGGTCAGTTTATTCAAAAAATGAACGAGGTACAAACCTTTAGCTTGAGTAAAAATAGAAATGTCGGTGCTTACGTTCAAATTGACTTAAAAACCGGGCAGCTAACCAGACAAATCGGACACCAACGCAAAGACGAAAATATATTGCTTGTGCCAAAAGCATTCACCTTTGACCGAAAAAATAAAGGGCTTTATACCTACGGAATTTTTGGTCCTCAAGAAAAATTCGGTTATTTACAATTCAAATGATGAAAAACTGGATCCTTATTTTTGTACTCATCGTTGTTTGGGGTTGTAGCACTTCTCCTGAGACACCCGTTGCCAATACTGAAAAACTCAGTAACCTACCGCATGACGATCACAGTTATGCCAACCTCCAACAAATCCGAACCAAGCATTTACACCTCGATCTTGAGGTTGACTTCAAAGCCCAAACTATATATGGCGTGGCGCGTCATCAAATGATCAACAAAGGTGCAGATACCGCCATTTTTGATGTAAAAGGCCTCCTCATTCAAAAGGTTACCCTCGGAGATACAAAAAAAAGCCAAGAGAAAGAAACAGACTTTACCATCGGCCCCATGGATAAAGACAGCATCATAGGTCAGGCACTACTCGTCAATGTCGATTCCAACACGACTTATGTCAACATTTATTATCAAACAACCACTGAATCTGCTGCCCTTGATTGGCTAGACACTACCCTAACGAGTTCTAAAACAAAACCCTTTCTCTATACACA
>CAYPVA010000132.1:0-5287 GCA_964414045.1 uncultured Lishizhenia sp.
TCTCTACAACTCCGTTTCAGACCAACCACAAAGGCAGTAAATTTCAATTCATTATCACTGCCGCAGAATTATTGTCTGCTGGCCTACAAGCTGGTCCAATAAGTGCACTCAAACTGAATTTGTTGACAGCTGGTGAATTATGGCAACCGCGTATCAAATTAGCCATGACCAACAACAGCGCTTTAGCCAATTTCTATGACGGAAGCTTCACAGAAGTTTATCAGGCCTCTCGAACGGGTGCGACACAGTTGCAAGCTGGCTGGAATGATTTTATTTTTTATCAAGATTTTAGTTGGGATGGCAGTTCCAACCTCATCGTAGACCTCTCTTTTTCAAATGATTTTGAGGCTGCACAAAGTCTGTCATTTTTAATGGAACCGACTGCTTCCAATCCTTCATTATCGTATCAAACCAGAAATGGCGCTCTCGAATTTGACGGTTCTAAGTTTACTATTTCTTCATTGGCCAATCAAGAAATTGGCGGGCAATTCACCATTGAATTTTGGGCTAAAGGTAATGGCAATGCGGGTCAAAATTCTACTTTCATTGAAGCACTCGATACCGCGAACCGCCGCATACTCAACATTCACTTACCCTGGAGCAACAACAATATTTATTTTGATGCTGGAGATGAAACGGGCTATGATCGGATCAATCAGGTGGCTACTGCAGCAGAGCTCGACAATTCTTGGGTGCATTGGGCATTTGTAAAAGATCAAGCAAGTGCGCAAATGTTCATTTACAAAAACGGTCAGCTATGGCATGCTGGTGCTAATAAAACCAGAGAAATGGGCTACATCCATCGCATGGTTTTGGGCTTTAGTAACAATCAAAATCTTGGTTGGAAGGGAACTATTGATGAATTGCGTGTCTACAATGCCGCGCTTTCTCAAAGCACTATTTTAGCAAATTACCAAGCTCAAATTGACAATACACATCCTAATTGGACAGATTTACTTTTTTACCACAACTTTGATGAGTTGGCATTTGCAAAAGACCAAAGCCCAAATGCCGAACTCCTGATGCCCTCAAGTATGGGCATGATTCAGAGCAACAACGCGTATAATGCCGGTGTTCAAAGCATTAATCAACGCCCGCTTATTCAATTTGGGCAAGGCGGTTGCAGTGCTACTCAAAACAACGTGCATGCCAAACTTCAACTCAAAGAGCCAATAGTAGTTTTCAAGCAGGTGCCATTGCACAGACACTTTGAATTGGTTCAGACATACGTGGGTGCACCTGCCGGACAATTGCAGCATTTTGACCTCAACGGACAAGTAGTCTCGAGCAATCCTATTCAAACTACAGTGAGTTTGCAAAATCAGGCAATTGTGGCGTATAATCCTCCCTTTGAAATCATTCATGACGTCGAGATTGCGCGCTACATTACGCCTTATGGTATTCAGTTTGACCTCGGGCCAAATGGTTTTACCTGGATTTACGAAGTCACGGATTATCAGCAATACTTACATGGACTTGTCGATCTTGCAGCGCACAATACCCAAGAATTAATCGACCTTAAGTTTGCATTTATTGAAGGCATTCCGCCACGTGACCTCCTCAAAAGAGAGCCTATTTGGTCTGATTTTAAGTCTTACAATTATGGCCAAATGGCGGCAGACCTCGTGCTGACAGACAAAGCGGTTGTGCTCAGCGATAGCGCCGACATGTTTAAAATCAAAACCAGAATGTCGGGCCATGGGCAAGTTGGCGATGCGGCTTGCTGTGAGTGGGTCAATAATAGCCATCAAATCAAGGTCGATGGTATTCCACGCTTCAACTGGAGCATTTGGGATGCCATGGTTTGCGGCGATAATCCGAACATCGGACAGGGTGGAACCTGGCCCTATGCCCGAGAGGGTTGGTGCCCAGGAGATATGGTCAAAGAATTTGAATTTGAACTCACACCTTATGTGCAGCCCGGAGATACCGTGCACCTCGACTACGCTATCAACGCGGTGCCGACCATTGACCCCGGGCAAGCCGGTGGTAATTACATCGCGGCCTACGACCTCATTTCTTACAGCGCACCAAATTTTACGAATGATGCAGCTATAGTAGATGTCTTGAATCCAAATAATTACGAGTATTATTCGAAGTGGAATCCGACTTGCCAGAACCCAAGAATTATTCTTAAAAATACGGGTGCTCAAGCCCTGACTTCCTGTACGATTAAATGCTGGCTCGATTACGGCGCTGATCTGAACTTTAATTGGACCGGAAATTTGGGCTTTTTGGAGCAAACGGTAGTAGAAATTCCTGTGCTTGATCAAAACTGGTGGTATGAACAAGACAGCTCCTTCACCTTTACAGCTTGGGTTGTAGACGTCAATGGGAACAGTGGCCCTGATGAATATGATTACAACAGTAAAAAGACCGTCAAATACGACGCGCCAGAACGCATAGATGGTCCTTTCTTCATTTGGCTGACAACGAACAATAAAGCCACCGAAAATAGTTATCAGTTACTCGACCACGCCGGAACTGTCATTTTTGAACGCAGCAATTTGCAAAACACGACCCAATACAAAGATACCTTTGACCTCGCACCGGGTTGTTATTCGATCATCATAGAAGACACCGACCATGACGGTTTGGCCTTCTGGTATTCGGCCCAAGTTGAAGGGGAAACCTCTGGGCAAATGCGTTTGCGCAAAGTAGGGGGCAGTTACATCGAGTTTTTCCCTGGTGACTTCGGGCGTTACCACCGCTATGACTTCACCGTGGGCTTTACTTTAGATGTAGCGGAAATGGAATTAGCGCACCAAATAGCGATCTATCCGAATCCGGCTTCGGCAACAACGACCATTGAGGTATCTGGTGAAATCAACGGAGCCGCTGAGTTACACATTTTAGACCTCAGTGGACGCCTGCTTTATCAAGAACAGATGGCAGCATCTGCTTCCTTTGCAGAAAGCTTTGTCGACATGTCTGCTTTTGCTCCAGGGACCTATATTGTTGCCATAAAAACAGCTGGAAGAACCTACACAAGTACCTTAATGCGCCGGTGATTTTTGCAAACTTTCCAAGATGTCATGAAGCATCTGGATTTGTACTTGCTGAATTTCAAAAAGGTCGCTTTGTTGACGAATGATCAGGTGGTCTAGTTTTTCATGTAGCGTTCTGATCTCTAGCTCTGATTTTAGGTTGATCATGTAGTCTTGTTTGGCGCGTTCGCGGTCTTTTTCCTCTTGCCGGTTCTGGCTCATCATAATAACGGGTGCTTGAATGGCCGCCAAGCAGGATAATATCAAATTCAAGAGAATAAAAGGGTAGGGGTCAAATCCTTTGTTTGATAGAAAAAGGGCATTCAAAAGTATCCAGCTAAACAGCACAAGACCGAACACAATGATAAAGGTCCATGATCCACCAAACGTGGCTACTTTATCGGCAAGTTTTTGTCCATAAGTGAGTTTGTCGGCATGTTCCTTTAATTGCTTTTGGGTAAATTGCTTGCCTTTGCCTAGGGTATCTACCACGCTTTTCTCTAATTTATTGAGCTCGCCAACCTGTTTTTTCAGGGTTTCAGCAATATATCGTTCGCGGTAATAATTGAGTTCTGTTAACGAAATGGGGCCTTTGCTATCAAAATCAGGATGATCTTCTACAATGAGGTCGAGGATATTCTTTGGTATAGAAATGGCATCAACATGTTGGGCAGAAGTAAATTCAGTGCCACTAAGCGCACTTTTAAAGTTTGATTTCATCTTGGAGAGCTTAAAATAGTTTAACTAAAAGTAAGGCTTTTTGAAGCACGATATTGTTTACCTTTATACAAACGTTAGAAGTAAAAATGAAAAAGTACTTATTTTTCAGTTGGATAGTATTGGCCGCGTTCCATTCCTTTGGACAATTCTCCGTTGACTCTATATCACATATCGATTATCAGGCCCTACATGGTGCCAATCTGAATGACGTTTGGGGCTATGTCGATGAATTTGGAAATGAATATGCTATTGTTGGCACTTCTAAAGGAACCTCTATTGTGAATATCACGAACGGTGCGCAGCCTCAAGAAGTTTTTTGGTTGGCTGGTTCAGAGTCTATATGGAGAGACCCTTGTGTTTTTGGTGATTACGCTTATGTGACCACAGAAGCCGAAGATGGCTTGCTCATCATTGATTTGAGTCCACTGCCACAGTCAGTCAATCTAAATTATACTTTTTACACGGGGCCAAGCGCAACACCGTGGCAAAGCGCACACACCTGCTACACAAGCCCTGATGGCTATGCGTATATTTTTGGCGCAAATCGCGGCAACGGCGGGGTCATTATTCTTGATCTCAATGCCAACCCGATGGCTCCTACTGAAGTCGGGACCTACGACCCGTATTATGTGCACGATGGCTTTGAGCGCAACGACACCCTTTATGTAGCGCACATTTACGACGGTTTTTTTAGCATTTTAAATGTGGCGGATAAATCGAATCCGGTCCTGATGGCTACACAAAGCACCCCTAATTTTTTTACACACAATATTTGGCCAAGTGCCGATGGCCAAGTCGTATATACCACCGATGAAATCTCAGGTGCGTTTATAGCTGCTTATGATATTTCCAATATGCAGCAAATTGCGCCACTTGATCGTGTGCAAAACAACCAAGGAACTTTTGTCATACCCCACAATGTTCATGTCAAGGGGAACTACCTCATCACGAGTTACTACAGCGATGGTGTTGTTTTTCACGATGCCAACGACCCAGAAAATCTAATTAAACTTGGTGCTTATGACACATATCCGGGGCAGACACCTGGTTTTGATGGTTGTTGGGGGGTCTATCCTTTTTTTCCTTCTAACAAAGCAGTAGCGGCCGACATCACCAAAGGTTTGTTTATTTTACAGGTCAATTATGCGCCCGCTGCAAGTCTGAGTGGCGTTGTTAAAAATTTAATCACTGGCGTTGTGCTTGATCAGGTGAGTGTCAATTTGGCTGGGGCTCCTATGACTGAATTAACAAATACACAGGGTATCTACAAGACAGGAATAGCACAAACTGGTTCATATGCCATCTCATTTAATAAACCGGGCTATTATCCTCAGACCTTAACCGTTAGTCTCTTGGAGGGACAACAAAGCACCCTTAATGTCAACCTTCTACCAATACCGCCCTATCAGCTAAACATTCAAGTACTTGAGGCCGGAACCAATTTGCCAATAAGTAACGCTCAAATCGAACTCAAGCACCCGCAAATTACGCATTCTGGTACAAGTAACGGGCTTGGTACGGAAGCACTCACACTTTTCTATCAGGATACTTATGATATCGTTGTCGGAAAGTGGGGTTAC
>CAYPVA010000133.1:0-5100 GCA_964414045.1 uncultured Lishizhenia sp.
AGAGTACGATGACATTTGGAGCGAAGATGTCACAAGGCTTGAAACCGATCGTTGCGGTATCCGAATAGCTGTAACAAGCGTTAGCGACCGTAAAAACATAGTTGCCTACATTTGAAATGAGGCGCGGTTCTTCGGTGCTGCCATCTGACCAACTTGCGGTGATACCTGGAACATAACTAGGTTGTAGCGTCCAGGCTGAAAGGGTGGTGTCTTTGGCGGTATTGATGTAATATGGGTCCAAAGAGAAGCTACTACCTTGGCATATATTTGTGTCTAGCAAAGTAAGGTACATGTATGGAGGAAACTCAATTGTTTCATTCAGCAATACCCCACAAGCACTGTCTAAGAAATAGACGGTATAAACACCTGCATAATCAGTAGTAAGGCTAGGGTTGTTATCGTGAATATCCGAAAAATGCAACGCAGTATCGAGGCAGCTCCAGGTTCCACCGAGTGCACTTATGGTTTGTGAAATTTGGGAAGCGTAGTCACAGCCAATGCTATCGAGGTGAATATATGGCTGAACATAAAGTTCTAGTTGCGTACTCACGGAGTGCTGACAAATTGAATCTGTAAATGTAAGGGTGTATACCCCTGAATTGTTGGCCGTAATTAGCGGGTTACTTGCGTTATTATTTGGCGCAAATGTGAGGTTGTTTTGTGCGTTTGTACTCGTGTAAGTCCAGGTGCCGCCGAGTGGTGCTACTTGCGTACCGCTGACCTGATAAGAGAGTTGACAAAGCGCTGTATCTGCAAAAATACTTGGGTTGATTGGAAGTGTCAGGATGCTACTCAGTGTCTGTTGACAAGTATTATCTGTAAATGAAATGGTGTAAACCCCTGGAGCACTCAGTGTTATTAAAGGGTTCAAGTTACTTGTGCTGCTGAAGCTGACATTCGGTGAAGAGGCTGACCAAGTACCACCTGGAGCCACAGTGCCACTTACTTGGAAGGTATTTTGGCAAAGGAGTTGGTCATCAAAAATAGTAGCTGCGTTGGTGCCGAATACTGTGAAGGTAGTATCTGTATTACAGAGACCGGCAGAATCTACTAAATTGATTGTGTAGGTGCCTGCTACTAGTGCATTGCTAAATTGGGAATTGAGCGTTGGGTTGGTAAGCCCCCAGCTTACAGTTGAGTACGCTGCAGCATTGGGAATGGTCAGCGTTACGGATGTATCTGGCGGACAAAATGCCAACGGCCCTTGTAGGTTGATCGGCAAAGGATTTACGACAGTAAAGGTATCGGTGATGTGCTTGTAGCAACCGTTTTTACTGACGGTCACGCCGTAAATTTGCGAACTATTAATGGTGTTGGTTGGCATCACGGTGAAGTCGTCCCAGAGGTAGCTGTCGTAGGGGCCATTGGCCACACTGAGGTCAATGCTGCCGCAAGAATTTACGGTTAGAAGGGCTGCGGAGTCGAGGTTATTGACAATGGTGTCGATGACTACCACAAAAGTCAAAGCTGTAACACCTGGAGTTGGTGCGTTGTTATCGGTGGCGGTTACGGTAATGTTGTAGGTGCCCATCGTGGCGAGGCTACCAACGGCTCTGAGCACGATATTGGCTGTATTGCCGGGTGTATTAGAAATTTGTTGAAGTGTAGTGAGGCCACCATTTGAATAGGTGATGCTGGTACTTTGATTGACCTCTGGTGACAAGAAATTGATAGAAAAATCTGCGGAGTCACCGAGCGCACAAATTTTGAATGTATCACAAGAAGCGATGCCTTCAGGGATTGGCGGGATGTTTCCTCCATTAGAAGCATCAAATGCAAAGCTTTTGAAGTCGAGCCAGTCGATGCCATCAGGGTTGCCGAGCGCACCATCGAAGTCGTTACCTGGGTGGTCAAAGCGAGAAATCAAGAAGTAAGCCAAACCATCACCTTTGTTGGCACCTGCTGTGGCAGGAACACCGCCAAAACCATTGACACCTTGAGAGGCGTCGCCGGTAGTCCAGTCCATGTTTTGGTAGCAGAAAGCAACATTGCCGCCATCGATAACGGGGTCAGACCCATTGGTAATGATCAATTGGAAGGTGTTGAGTTTATCGCCGTGAAAAGCGTAGTAACCTACCGCTACCCAATTGACGTAAACTGCCGTCGGTGTGATCTTATAAAGCACCTGGCCATTGCCATTGCGCGTATCGACATCTCCCCAGAATGGCGCCACAATTCCGTTTCCGACAGACGGGAAAGCCGTAGCGGAAAAGGTAGACATAGGGCCTGTGAAAGTGAGGTTTCCGTTGTTGTTGATGTAGATGTTATTGTAGGCTTGGCCGTATAGATTGAAGGTAAAAGGGATCGGGATAATACCGGTTGAACCGTCGTCGTTGGGTTGCATCGCTAAGGTGTAAGTAGAATCTGGTTCAATATAGCAGTCACAGGCATTGGCTTTGTTGTAGCTTGCTGGCTTGACCCCCGCTATTGGCAATTGGTAAGAGGTGTTGGCCTCTACATTGACCGTACCCAATTGTCCAGAGCCTTTGAGCTGCTGGTATAGGGGTGAATCGGCAAGAACGGGCGCTTGTTGGGCTTTAAGGTTAAATAAAGCAATACAAGTGAATAGACTGAGTAAAATAATTTTTTGCATAGTATGGGGCTTTGGCCTGAACCACAAGACGTTGTTTTACGATTTGTGGTTGCACGAATTTAACGTATTTTTAGCAAAAAATTGTAATTCCATGAAGAACCTACTTGTCTGCATGCTCCTATTGAGCAGCTCAGTATTTGCTCAGAAGAAAACTACAACAAGCCCGGAAAAGGCGCCTTACGATGCCAGTACGGTATCCGCGCTGTCTTTTCGCTTGATAGGGCCAGCCCTTACCTCGGGCCGCGTGGCCGATATCGCTGTGCATCCGCAAAACAAAGACACTTGGTATATCGCCGCTGCGGCAGGTGGTTTGTGGTATACAAACAACCACGGCATCACTTTCGAACCCATTTTTGACAACTACGGTTCTTATTCTTTGGCTTGTGTTACGCTAGCACCCAGCAACCCTAATACGGTTTGGGTTGGTTCTGGTGAAAACAACAACCAACGATCGGCATCTTATGGCGATGGCGTTTACAAGTCTGTCGATGGCGGGAAATCCTTCACCAATATGGGGCTCAAGACCTCAGAACACATCGGTAAAATCATTGTGCACCCGACCAACGAAAATATTGTTTGGGTAGCGGCCTATGGGCCACTCTGGAGTGCGGGGGGTGAGCGCGGCGTCTACAAAACAACAGACGGCGGTAAAACCTGGACGCGTACATTGTTTGTCTCAGACAACACCGGGATTTCCGATTTAATCATCGACCCGAGTAATCCAGATGTCCTAATTGCCGCTGCACATCAGCGTCGCCGCCACGAGTTTACTTACATTGGCGGTGGCCCAGAATCGGGCTTGTATAAATCAACAGATGGAGGTCTTTCTTGGAAAGAAATCAATGCCGGATTGCCAAAAGGCGACATGGGCCGTATTGGTTTGGCCATTTCGAGTATCGACCCGAATTATGTCTATGCCATTGTGGAGGCACGCTACGATAAAGGCGGTGTTTTTCGCAGTACCAATAAGGCTGAAAGCTGGGGCAAGCAAGGCAGTTTTTCAACAAGTGGCAACTACTACCAAGAAATTTTCTGTGATCCCAAAGATGTCAATAAAGTATTTGCCATGGATACCTACATGCACCACAGCACAGATGGTGGCAAAACTTTTGTCCCGACCGGCGAAAAAAACAAACACGTCGACAACCACTGCATCTGGATTGATCCAACGAATACCAACCATTGGCTCGTGGGCTGTGACGGTGGTTTGTACGAAACCTACACCCATGCCAAAGAATGGAGTTTTTACGGAAACCTTCCGATCATTCAGTTTTATAAAGTCGTAACGGATAACGCTAAGCCATTCTACAACGTTTACGGCGGCACCCAAGACAACAACTCGATGGGCGGCCCAGCTGCTACGCAAAATGTTTCTGGTATCTTGAATACAGATTGGTTCATCACCAACGGCGGAGACGGTTTTGAATCTGCTACTGATTGGTCTAATCCAAACATTACTTATGCACAAGCACAATATGGTTGGTTGGTGCGCTACGACCGTGCTTCTGGAGAAAAAGTGCCTATTCAGCCGATGCCTGCTATCGGAGAGCCAGCTTACCGCTGGAACTGGGATGCGCCATTAATTGTCTCAAAGCACGACGCAAATACACTTTATTTTGCCGCCAACAAGCTTTTCAAATCAAGCAACCGCGGAGACGACTGGCAAACGATTAGCCCCGATCTTACACAACAAATTGACCGCAACGAAATCGAGGTCATGGGCCAAGTCTGGACCATCGATGCTGTGATGAAAAATGCATCCACTACCATTTATGGCAATGTCGTGGCACTCGATGAATCGCCGCGCAAAAAAGGCTTGCTTTATGTGGGTACAGACGACGGCCTCATTCAAGTCAGTGAAAATGATGGCCAAAACTGGACCAAATATGCCACTTTCCCAGGCATTCCGCTCAATACGCGTGTCAATATGCTCACGGCTTCTTTGCACCAAGATAACGTCGTATTTGCTTGTTTCAACGCACAGCGCCAAGGTGATTTCAAGCCGTATTTACTGAAATCTACCGATAAAGGAAAAACTTGGGTGAGCATTGCCGGAAACTTACCTGCTCGTGGTACGGTTTATTGCCTCAAGCAAGATCCTGTGCAAGAAAACCTCTTGTTTGTCGGGACTGAATTTGGTGCGTATTTCACCACAGATGGCGGAGTCAATTGGACCAAATTGAGTGGTTTACCAACCATTGCTGTATATGACCTCGATATTCAAGAACGCGAAGTTGACCTGGTTGCCGCGACATTTGGCCGTGGTTTTTATGTCTTGGACAACTACAGCCCTCTGCGAACGCTTAGTAAAGAAAATCTAGATCAAAAAGCACATCTTTTCCCAATTAAAGACGCGCTGCTTTACATCGAAGCGGATCCGCTAGGATTGGAAGGAACAGGATTTCAAGGACACAACATGTGGTCTGCCTCTAATCCGTCTTTTGGTGCCACATTTACACTTCATGTGAAAGATGTGCCAAAAGGATTGAAAAGTACGCGTCAGCAAA
>CAYPVA010000134.1:0-5030 GCA_964414045.1 uncultured Lishizhenia sp.
TAGCCCTCACAGCACTCTTGCTTCAAAGTTGTGCAAGCCCCAACAAAAAAGCTGAAGTTTCTAAAAACAAATACCAAACTATTGATGTCACCGCTTTGGATAGAACCATCAAGCCAGCCGATGACTTTTTTGTCTTTGCAAACGGTACATGGGTTGCCAATACAACAATACCAGCCAGTGAATCGCGCTGGGGCAGCTTCAATGAGCTCGAACAACAAAACAACATCAAACTCAAAACCATTTTAGAAGATGCGGCCAAAAACCAAGGCGCCGCAGGTTCACAAAATCAAATATTAGGGGCCTATTATAAGTCTTTTGTTGATTTGGAGAAAAGAAATCAACTTGGACTCTCTCCGTTAGACAGCGACTTATTAAAAATAGAAGAACTGAAAAACAATACCCAAATTCAGGAGCTTGTCGCAGCTTTTCACCGCGATGGCATCGGGACTTTATTTGGTTATGGTATTGGACAAGATTTAATGAATGTCAATATCAATGTTGCTTACATGGGGCAAGGCGGAATTGGTCTACCAAATCGCGATTACTATTTTGAAGATAAATACAAGAGCATTCTCGAAGCGTATCAGAAACACATTGAGACTTGTTTCAATTTAGCCGGAATAAAGGCTGACCCAACCACTTTTGGAAATATTGTCAAACTTGAAACTGCCTTGGCCAGCGCCATGCTCAGACCAGCTGAAATGCGTGAGCCTGAAAAAACTTACAACAAGCAATCATTAGCACAAGTTTCAGCAAGTCTTGGTCAAAGTTTTAACTTCACAAGTTATTTAAAAGCGGTTGGTTCTTCCCTACCAGACTCTATTATCGTCAGTAATCCGGCGTTCAATAGTAAAGTCGCTGAACTGCTTCAAAATACAGACATCAATACCTGGAAAAACTATTTCAGATGGTCTTTGATCAACCATTATGCTGGTCATTTGAATACAGCTTTAGTACAAGCAAATTTCAACTTTTACGAAGGCGTTCTTTCTGGTAAAAAAGAACAACAACCCATTGAGGAGCAAGCCATTGAAGCCATTACGAATCTAGAAATTGGCGAACTTTTAGGCAAAGCCTTTGTCGAGAAACACTTCTCCAAAGCAGCTCAAGATCGCGTCAATGAAATGGTAGATAACCTTCTTATTGTCTACAGAGAACGCATCAGCCAGCTCGACTGGATGACCGACATCACGAAGCAAGAAGCACTCAAGAAACTCAACTCCATTGGCAGAAAACTTGGTTTCCCATCCAAATGGGAAGATTACTCCATGTTGAAATTTAATCCTGAAACTTATGTTGCCAATGTAAGAGAAATGGCGCGCTACAGCGTACAGAAAAATTTCGCTGAATTAGGCAAACCCGTAGACAAAGAAAAGTGGGGCATGCCTGCACACATGGTCAATGCATATTATCATCCCTTACTCAATGAAATTGCTTTCCCAGCAGGTATTATGCAAGCGCCATTTTTTGATGAGCATGCTGAAGATGCCGTTAATTATGGCAGAATTGGGATGGTCATCGGGCACGAATTTACACACGGCTTTGACGACATGGGCAGTAAATTTGCGGCAGATGGCTCTTTTACCAATTGGTGGACCGAAGAAGACCGTCAATTATTTGAAGAAAAAACAAAGCTTTTAGGCGCAACTTTTGAGGGCTTCTGTCCGATGGAAAATCACTGTGTCAATCCTGATTTAACAATGGGTGAAAACATTGCTGACCTTGGTGGCTTGACAATGGCGTTTTACGCTTATAAGCGCACAGAAGAATTTAAAAAACAAGAAATTCGCGAAGGCTTCACACCTGCTCAACGCTTCTTTATTGCTTACGCCCAACTTTGGAAAATCAAGTATACCGATGCGGAAATGAAAAAACGCCTGGCCACTGACCCACATTCACCAGGAATGTACCGCGTGAATGGTCCGCTCAAGAACTGCCCGGAATTTTTCGAGGCATTTGAAATAGAAGAAGGTCGCGAAATGCGCAACGACGTTAAGAGAGTTGCTCGAATTTGGTAAGTAATTCGGCTTGTGACAACTGTTGTTGCAAGCCGCTTTCCATTTCCTTGAGCGTTAGTTGATCTTGTTGCAACTCCTCCTCTCCCATCAGGACGACATAACGCACTTTGCGGTCGTTGGCATACTTAAGTTGCTTTTGCAATTTGGCTGCACTCGGATAAATTTCAGCCGCCAGACCTAAAGCTCTGGTCTTTTTAAGAATCTGTAGATTTTCAGCAAGCGTTGTATCTCCAAAATTGACAAAAAGCACATCTAAAGAAAGTTCGAGTTCTGCCGGAAATAAATTGAGTTCGGTCAGGACATCGTAAATGCGGTCCGCTCCAAATGAAATACCCACCCCAGACAAATTTTTAAGCCCAAAAAGTGCGGTTAAGTCATCATAGCGTCCTCCGCCACAAATACTACCCATTTTAACATCGAGGGCTTTCACTTCAAAAATGGCACCTGTGTAATAATTTAATCCGCGAGCCAAAGTGATTTCAAAATCGAGCTGTCCGCGTTGTAGCCCAAGTTGCGCAACAGTATCCAGTACGTACGAAAGTTCTTCGAGCCCTTTTTGGCCCACTTCGCTATTGGCTAAATAATTGCGTAATAAATTGATTTTTTCGGAGTTTGTTCCCTTGAAGTCAAACAATGGTTTGATTTGTTGGAGTGTAGATTCCGTGAAGCCTTTTTGAGCAAGTTCATCTAAGACACCTTGTTCGCCAATTTTATCGAGCTTGTCAATCGCAACTGTTAACTCAACGATGCGATCTGCCACGCCACATACTTCTGCAATGCCACTTAGTATTTTTCGGTTATTGATTTGAATGACAAAACCTGGTAATTGAAGATTGCTGAGTACTTCATCAAATATCTGAATCAATTCTACTTCGTAAAGCAAGGATTCCGAACCGACTACGTCGACATCGCACTGATAAAATTCTTGATAGCGACCGTGCTGCGGGCGATCTGCCCTCCAAACCGGTTGAATTTGATAACGCTTAAATGGAAAGTTAAGCTCGTTTTGGTGCTGCACAACAAAGCGCGCAAACGGAACAGTGAGGTCATAGCGCAGTGCTTTCTCGGCAAGAGAATTGGCAAAACGTGGCAAATTATCTTGAGCAAGTGCTTCGAGGTCGGCTTTGCGCATTTTTTCACCAGAATTAAGTATCCTGAAAATCAAACGATCGCCCTCTTCCCCGTATTTACCGAGTAAGGTACTTGATAGTTCAAAGCTTGGGGTTTCAATTGGAGCGAAACCGTAGCGCTTAAAAACTTTTTTTATCGTGTCAAAAAGGTAATTTCTTTTAGCAACTTCAGAAGGTAAAAAATCTCTGGTTCCTTTCGGGATTGCAGGTTTTTGTGCCATTTTAAATAGGGGTATTTTTTAAATAAAGCTCTAGCAAAATACCATCGGCCAAACCAATTTTTGGCACAACGATGTGTTCTTGACCTAGCGCGTTTAAGGCGGCAATGTATATTTCTAATGCAGGAACAAGCACGTCTGCTCTGTCTGCTTTAAGTTGAAATTGTTCGATGCGCTCAGCGATGGTCAAAGCATGCAATTGCTGATGCAAAAGTATGAAGTCTTTGCGAGAAATTTGTGCCTTTTTGTTTGGCAGCAGCTTCAATGCCCTATTGACATTTCCGCCCGTACCAAAAACAATATGTGGTTGCTGAACTTGGGCATTTGCTTGAATCCAGGACTGAAAATCTTCCCAAATGCCGGGTGTCACTTTTTGGTTCAGCAGACGCAGTGTGCCAAGTTCAAATGATTTGGAGGCTTTTCTTGCCCCATCTTCAAATACACTAATTTCGGTGCTACCGCCTCCGACATCAACAATGACGTATTGTTCTTTTTTAGTTAAGTGTAAAAGTTCGAAAGCCTTGAAGATGAGTTGTGCTTCTTCCTCTCCTGAAATTATATCAATTTGCAAACCTGACTGTTGCCAAATTTCTTTGACGACCTTTTTGCTATTTGACGCTTCTCGCATAGCGGAAGTGGCTACAGCCCTCAAATCTGTAACCTGATGCGCCGTGGCTAGCAACTGAAAGGCCTGCATCGTTTGAATGAACTGCTTTAGTTTTGCTGCGCTTATTTTTCCCTTTTTGAAAACATCTTCTCCAAGGCGCAAAGGGCTTCGGTAATAACCCTGTTTTTGAATTTGCATACCAGCCGCAGTCATAGTTACCTCCCCGATCAATAACCGGGCTGCGTTGGTACCTATATCTATTGCTCCAAATTTCACTGCACAAAATTAAACATTGAGACTTGCAAAGCCTGAAAATATTCATTTTATTTGTTGTGAACTCATGAAAATAACCCAGCAACATCTTTTTACCACGCCAACGGCACCTTTAACAGGCCGTTTATTAGTGGCAGAACCATTCTTAAACGAACCCTATTTTCAGCGTGCGGTTATTCTTATTGTGCACCACGATCACGAAGAAAGCATGGGGCTGGTACTCAATCACCCGTCTGAAATGCATACTGATGAATTATTGGACGATAGTCCTTTCTCGCTGCGCATATACCACGGCGGACCTGTAGAAGCCAATCAGCTCTTCTTTTTGCACAACTTTTCCAATATCAAAGGAGCCCAACAAATTACCCCGCACTTATTTTTTGGTGGAGATTGGTTAGAATTAATCGCGCTCGTCAAACGCGCAAAGCACCCTGAGCGCTGTGTTCGTTTTTTTTCTGGCTATGCCGGATGGGGGCCTGAACAACTTAACGACGAAATTTCAGAACACGCATGGGTATGCATTGCCAACTTCGATGATCAAGCCTTACTCGCTCAGCCCAGCGATACTTTATGGCATAATTCTTTGATCAGTCAAGGTCCTGAATTGGCTACGTTTGCCCATTTCCCTTTGAATATCAGTGACAATTAAGTAAATTTTCATTGTATTTCCGACTATTATTGCTAATTTTGCGCCTCCGTATGGAGAAGCGTGCCTATTCCACGCTATTATTTTGTTCAACCACTTTTTAGTCGAATAGGGATTAGAAATACAAATTTGAAAGCC
>CAYPVA010000135.1:0-2941 GCA_964414045.1 uncultured Lishizhenia sp.
AGGATTTATCAGGCCACTCCACATAATGCTCCATCGATAAATACTCATTGAGATTCCCTCTCTTCATTAATTCACGGAAAAGAAAAGTCCCTCTCTCTATGACTAATTCTTCTGAATAATGAGGCGTATTAACTACCTCCTCAAAATTTTCAGGCTGTAAGCTTCCTTCTTTTAAGGTGAACTTACCCACTACGCCTCGACGTAATTCTTTCAAATTCGCCACTGGTCTGCTGAGCAAAAAGTAGCACTCTCCGTTCTCTAATTTGGTCAATTTGACAAAATGATATAGCGGTAAGCGACTCACATATTCTGCTCTAAATTTCTTTTGAAACCTCGTATCGATAGTTGCATAAGTTGCATTTTCAGAAACATAGGTTATCACATTAGTTAATAAGGTATCCCGTTCAGCCTCTGAGAAATAATATTCTGCCTCATCCTTAGAATGGCAGGCTGAAAAAATAAATAAACTAAGGAATATTGGTGCGAGTATCTTTTTCATTGGTGTATAAAAAAGTGCCACCTGTGTGACAGGTGGCACTTTAGTTTAATTCTTACTTGATGTAAAGAACTGAATTAGGAGAGTATTCAGCCCAACCTGCAGTCCAATCTGTATCTTTGAATGCACCGATATAATCTGTTGCAGTCATACCTGTTAATGTAGGTAAAGCAGTACCGATCAATGACTCTGAAGTTCCTGCCGTTAAAGTTAACGTAGGACGAGATGACCATAAAGCAGATGAGATACCTGTATTAGCAGTAGATGTTAATACTTTGTTACCCGCAATTGCTTTGAACCAATCAGATGCCTTAACACCAGAACCAATTTCAATTGGCTTAGTAGCTACTGTACCCGAAGAACCTGTCTTAGCAATTTGCTCTTCATCAGCTACTGCAACACCAAATCCATAAACGTTCGAGTTTAAAGACTTGAATCCACCTGTGATACCTGTTGTACCAGCAATAACAACGTTCTTAACAATTAGGTCACCATTTGCAGCGTTTGTTTTTGCGCTACCTTTTTGGCTATCAATATATAAACCAGTTGGGTAACCAGTAATGAATGTGTAGTATACTTTCAATTTATTGTTACGACGTAATTGAGCTCCATTTTGGAAGTTGTTATCCGCATATGAAGATGATGTTCCAATAGGTCCTACAATCGAGATATTTGCAAATGTAGCAGAAGTAAATGGAGTAGCTCCATCACCGTTTGAGTTATTATCTACCTCAAAACCATTAGATCCTGAAGCATCCGCTAAGTTACCATCACGGTAACCTAAACCGAATTGAACATTTCCTGAGAAACCATTATCCACATCGAAATCGTCATCAGTACCTTTGTAAGCGATTAAGTATTTCGCGTTAACAGTACCACCAAACCACTCGAATGAATCATCTAAACCATAAGAAGCTTGTACATATTCGATTGTTGTACCAGAACCTACTGAACCCATTGTTAATGAGTTGATCTCTTGGTTCGGGTTCAATGGAATTCCACCATACTCAATACGAACATACTTTAATGTACCTGAATTATCATCAGCAACTGTACCACCGTGGAAACCTTTGTAACCACCTTCTAATTCAACTGTACCAGTTAAGTTATTAGGAGCTTTACCACAGATAACTACTCCACCCCAATCTCCTGGAGCACGAGAACCAACACCTTCAGCAGAAGTAAATACGATAGGTGCTGCAGCAGTACCAATAGCATTTAATTTAGAGCCACGTTGAACGATCAACGTACCTTTTGTAGCCTTGTCTCCAATGATAACAGTACCCGCTTCGATTGTTAGAACACCTATTTTAGAAATAGTTCCAAAAACAGCTTCTTCACCTACACGAACATACCCTTTCAGACGGTAAATTTTATCTTTAGTCCAAGTAACATTACCTTCGATTACTCCTTCCACGTCTACAATTGTTTTAGGTGGGATAGCTGAAACAGCCACTGGAATAGCTACTAAAGTAGAAACCTGATTCTGATTATCTGTTACTTGAATTGTAAAGTTTACAGTAGTTCCTGCTGCACCTTCAACCACATAATCCTTAACGTATTCATACGTCTTTTCTCCCGCTAAAATTTTTGAATCAAAAGGAGCACCATTTTTCAGAACGGTAATTGACTTAATTCCTGCAGGGGCATTTATCGTTGCTTTGACAGTAACAGTAGAACCAGGAGTTCCCGCAAAAGTTCCAGAAGTTGAAACTGTAGGTAAAGGGAACACTTCGTCCTCCTTAGAGCAGCTCGCTAATGTTACGACAGCAATTGCCAACATTGCGAAAAACTTAAACATGTTTGTTTGTAAGCGTTTCATTTTTGTGTTTAATTTAAAATGGATTTAGTTTATTTTTTAATTAAATGGGGATACGATAATTCCTAAAGAGACTACGCGTCCTGGCGCATAGTTTTGGATGATTTGATCTTGACTTCTGTCGAAAACTTGATCTTGGTTACCATCTTGCAGGATGGTGTTTCCTTGATTTAGTAAGTCGCTAACGCCTCCTTTAATCATCAACATTTTTGAAATTTGTTTAGAAAAGTTGAAATCAATTACGTGACGTGGCATCTCGAACCAATCTGGGTATGGAGAACCAAAATTGTTACCTACCGCGAAAATACGTTTACCTATGACGTTGTAATTCAAATTAAGTTGTAAGCCATTTTTCGTGTCATTGTAGTTCAAGCCTGCATTAATAATATAAGGTGACTGACCTTGCAATGGGCGATCATCTGATTGATCCTTAGCTACTGCCTCATCTAACTTTACGCGACTAATAATATATGTACCATTAAAAACTAAACTAGTCTTTCCTAAAAAAGAGGCAGGATTGGCCGAATTTAAGTTTTTTCTGAACTCGCCTTCTAAACCTGTGGAATAAGCAGATTTGGCGTTTGAAAAATTGAGGATTGGGTTGGCTCCAGAGGCAAATGCTACCT
>CAYPVA010000135.1:2951-4947 GCA_964414045.1 uncultured Lishizhenia sp.
ATACTGATTAACTCTGAAGGACTTGGGTAGAACTCATAGCGGAAATCAAAATTTTGAATGTCTGCATTTTTCAAAGTTGGATTACCAGAAACGGTTCTGTTATTCACAAAATCATAAAAAGAAAAAGGGGCTAATTCTCTAAACTCTGGGCGGTTCAATGTTTTACCATATGCTAAGCGAAGTAATGACTTTTCCGTGAAATTGTAGGTCAAGTTCATAGATGGCAATAAATCAAGACGCGTGTTGTCATAATTAATTGCCTTTCCTACTAAGTCTGCAGAATTTAATTTTTGACTGTTTTGTTCTGCACGAATACCTGCAATCGCATTGAATTTCTTACCCAATGCATAATTAACTGATGCATAGGCAGCAACTAAGTTATTGGTAGCTTTGTAGGAGTCATTCGGGTTAGTTTGCTCATCGATTTTAATTCCAGTAGAAGAATTAAAGTTTTGTGGAGAAAATAACTGATCAATGGGTAATGTGGTCTGGAAAGTAGGTGTGGACTTCACATAACCAATGTTGCGCGCCCCAAAATTACGAACCTTATCTTCATAGAAAAGACCTGTTTTGAAATCTAATTCTTTATCTGATCCCACTTTTACCTTTTTATCTACATTCCACGCAGCTGTGTAGGCATGTTCATCCAAGTTTATATAAGTACGACCTAATAAAAAAGTCTGTGCCGCTCCGTTTGGAATAAATAAACTCGAGTTTGAACCGTCTATGTTATAGCGGAAACGTTTGTAGTCAGGTTGATTTCGGTAAGCTGCATTGTAACCTACCATCCAATCCGTTTTCAAGCTACCGTCTTGCAATTCATGACGACCCGTTATTTGACCTGTGTAAATACCACGGTAAACTTGATCAAAAGAACGAATATCCCAATTAGATCCATTATCAAATCCGGAACGTTGAATATATTGCGTGTTCGATAGTTGATTGTATAGGTTCTTAAATTCAAACACGGAACCACCTGGTAACTTAACAGACCAGTTATGGGAAGCACCTACACGAATAGCATTGGTAAATTGATTATCCACGAAGGAGAAAATCTCGTCAGGCTCACCTGTTGATCCTATTTGTGAGTACCCCCAATCATTCCGTTCCATACGGAAAATTGAGCGCGTGTTGGAATAGTTAATACCCGTTACGTTACCAATCTTTACATCCCCTGCATTTAACTTAAGACCTCCAGATAAAGAGGCGCGAATATCAGGCATAGCTGATGATTGAACGGGAAGCCAGTTGTTTTTAAGAGAAGCCCCTATCGCATCTAACCCTGCAGGTGAAGAACCAATTAGAGCACTTCTATTTGCTGGAAAAGATTTTGGCAAATCAAAATAGCCTTGATCAAAACCTGTCCATGCTAGATTAGAATTCTTAGTTGAATAAAACTTTTCCCCTGTAGTTCCCTCACGGTATGAACTAGAAACATCCAAGGTTAAGTAGTTATTTTCCGGAATCGATTTCGTAAAAATCTTTACCACACCACCCGCAAATTCACCTGGAATTTCAGCTGATGGCGATTTGAAAACTAATATACGGTCAATTTGACCCGCAGGAATGATATCGAATGAGAATGAACGCACATCTGTTTCCATCGATGGAGCGAAGGCGTTGTTTAGTTGCACTGTATTATAACGTTCGTTTAGACCACGAATGTTAATGAAACGCTCTCCAAAAATAGTCACACCTGGCACACGCTTCACTACCTCTGCCGCCGTACGATCTAATGTTTTTGTAATTTGAGCAGCAGAAATTCCACTTACGACTAATTGAGATGCTTTGATTTCTGAGATAACGGATACTTCTGTATTCGTCAAACGTTGAGCTACCACTTTTACCTCCGCTAAGGTAGAGCTAGTTTCTTCAATAGATAGATTTAAGTCAGTTACTTGACCTGCTTCTACTCTAACGCCTTCGTAGATTTTGGAATCATAACCTACATAAGAGATCTTCAAAGAATAAGATCCAACTGGAAGTTTTGCGAAAG
>CAYPVA010000136.1:0-4930 GCA_964414045.1 uncultured Lishizhenia sp.
TGTTTATTGACATGACGCTCACTTCACCAAACTGCCCAGTTGCGGAGTCTTTACCAAAAGAAGTAGAGGACAAAGTAGCCAGTGTTGAGAATGTAACATCGGCAAAGGTCAATATAGTTTTTGATCCGCCCTGGGATAAAGACATGATGAGTGAAGAAGCTAAACTAGAATTAGGTTTTTTATAAACCCTTCTTACTCCCTAACGCAAGTAAAACGCTTCAGCCTATAAGCAAGTTGGTCGTAATACTCGAAAGTAAGGCTTTTCTTGGTAAGCATAATGATTTTTGCGCGCAGCGTATCTGTATCTCTAATGATGGAGAAAACTTCATTTTTAGTATCTAATAAATAGTTGGAAGCCGTTAATGAAGCTGAATCAGTGATCGTAAACTGGTTGAAATAATTGTAGGTGTAATTTACCTTGCCCGATATTTGCGAGTTGTTGATTTCCCAAGATCCTTGTGGCATACTGTCATAAAACAAAAAGCCTTCGCCGTCTTCAATTCTGACAATTTCAACAGCCCAAGTTCCTGGAAGTAGCCGCTCTGTTTTCCTGCTTTTTGAACATGAGAAAAGTAAACTACTGACTAAAATCAATTGAAATAACTTCATGACATGGCAATTTGAACCATGCACCCCACCCCTATTTCAAGCGCTTGTTCATCGATATCAAACCTTGGATGATGCACGGCATGAACAATGCCCTTTTGCATATTTCCAACGCCAAGACGAAAGAAACATACCGGACGTTTTTGACTGTAAAAAGCAAAATCTTCAGCGGTCATGCGTAAATCGAGCTCATGTACGTGGTCAGTTCCGAGCGTTTGCATCAAGATTTCCTTCACTTTATCGGTTAACGCAGGGTCGTTGTGAAGAAAAGGATAACCTTTGGCAATTGTTAAATGAATTTTTGCGCCAAATTCAGCAGCTATTTTTTTGGCTTGGTCTTGTAAAATCGCATGTACCTGAGTACGCCAAGACTCATCCATGGTTCTAAAGGTGCCTTTGATTTGAGCTGTACCAGCAACTACATTCGTGCTTCCTAATGCTTCAAAACGTCCAAAAGTAAGCACCTGTGGAATATTTTTTGGGCAACTGTCCGAAACTTCTTTTTTACAAGCTTGCATCCAGGCCATACCGACATCTATCGGATTGATGAACCGTGCCGGCAAAGCTCCATGCCCACCAATGCCTTCAATTTCGACATGAATTTCGTCACTAGAAGCCATATAAAGCCCACTGCGTAGGCCAACGTTACCAACTTCCATTTCAGGATAAACATGCAAGGCAACTAATTCTTCCACAGTAGGATTTTCCAAAACCCCTGCGTTGATCATCAGCGTAGCGCCACCTGGACTTTGTTCTTCTCCAGGTTGGAAGATCAGTTTCACAGGGCGTTTGAGCTGCTCTTTTTGTTGCTGAAGTATGACGGCTGTGCCCAATAAAATCGTGGTGTGCACATCGTGGCCACACGCGTGCATCCAGCCCTCATTTTGACTTTTATAAGCCACCTCATTAAGCTCTTGAATGGGCAAAGCATCAAGGTCTGCACGCAAGGCCAAACAAGGGGCATCTGACGCATGCCCACTCGCACGAATGATGGCAACGACTCCTGTATCAGCTACGCCTTTTTCAAATGAAATTCCATGCTTTTGAAGAACTGCACACACAAACTCCATGGTTTGCCACTCTTGAAAGGAGGGTTCAGGATGCATGTGCAAATGTCTGCGCCATGTTTGCAACTCAGCGGCAATATTTGAAATGCTATTTTGTAAATCAGTTTGCATCGTTTGCTCGAATTCCTTGATAACCGGCTACTATCAATTGAATGGATACGTAAGCCATGAAAAGTCCGAAGATTAGCTTTACCCAATGAACGGGTAATTTCAAGCTGAGTTTAGACCCTAAAAAAGCGCCAATAATGAACGTACTGGCAATGAGTAAACCGTAGCGCCAATTGACATTTCCAGTACTCCAATAATTATATACTGCCAATAACAATACAGGTAAGGATAAAACAAATAGCGAGGTCCCTTGTGCTTGATGTTGCGTCAGTCCTAAGACGAATACTAAGGCTGGAACAATGATGACTCCTCCACCAACACCAACCAAACCACTGAGTAGCCCAGCTGCAATGCCTATGATACCGAGTAAAAGTATGGTTTGAAAGCTCATATAGATCAAATTTAAAAAGATTTAAAAGGCAAAATCAATCTACCAATAAATTACAGCCCCGAATATCGCTCGCCTCGAGTCTGCCCTCGACCGTAAAGCCACCCTGGCTAAGCCTCCCTAAATCATCCGTTTGTATGAAACTACAAGACCACTGATTGGCTAGATCAATGAAATTAATCCCCCCTTTCTGCCCTTCTTGAACATATGTGAAAGGATCATAGGCATCGCGAATAAGGACCCGACACCAAGCGGGAGGCTCAAATATATGTGCCGCTGTTTGACAATATGCCTGCGAAAGCAATTCGGTCATACCGTATTCTGAATAAATATCGGTTACCTGAAATCCTTGCTTCAATTCCGCATGTAATTCTTTTTTCGTCAGCTCTTTGCGCCTACCTTTCATTCCTCCGGTTTCTAAAATGATAGCCTCCGAAAGGCTTAATCCTTGTTCGGCTAAATCAAGCAAGGCATAAGAAACGCCAAAAACAAATGGGATTTTCCCTGCTTGCAATGCCTTTTCATAAGTATTTGCCACTTCCGTTAAATTGGCTAAATAATAACCTGATAACTCATGATCACTGGCTTTTATAAGCTTGTCAACCATATAAATCAGACTGGAGTCTCCGTTTTCAAGGTACGAAGGCAAAAGTGCAATGAAAGCATACTGCTGAGCGGCTCCAAAAACGCGTTCGAACGCAACAGACAGCGCAGCGTCGTACCACCTGAGATCTTGAACATGGTGTTGGCTGCGTTGTTGTAATGTGGTGCCACTAGAAAGAAAAACTTTTTGAGCCGAAACTCCATCTGGCAATACCTGGTGTGTTTTGAAAAATGAGATCGGTAAAAAAGGGATTTCTGCAATGGTTTTTGGACGTGGCAAGCCAAGTAGCTGAATGTATTCCCTGTAAATGGCAATATTTTGAAACTGCCGCTCATAGGTTTCAAGCGCAATTTGCTCAAAATTTTGGGGATTCAGTTGCAGTAAAAATGAACTTGGCTCCATGCAACAAAGTTAGGCCTAAACGATGAGCTATTCATTATAAAAGCAGTAATTTTGAACATTGCAAGCCCCAGCTTGTTGCACAAAGAACAATTATGAAAAAAACAGGTGTACTTTTGATTCAGCTCGGCACCCCTGATTCACCAAGCGTGAAAGATGTCCGCAGCTACCTCTCTGAATTCCTCAACGACCCACGCGTCATCGACTTACCTTACTTACTGCGTAAAATTTTAGTCAATGGAATTATTGTGCCATTTAGAGCACCAAAATCGGCAAAAATTTACAAAGAACTCTGGCAGTTGGGTAATGGAGAGTCTCCACTACTCACACATACGTTAGCGCTTCAAAGTCTGCTACAAAAAAACTTTGAGGGCGAAGATGTCACGATTGAAATAGCAATGCGCTACAAAAATCCATCCTTAGACAATGTGCTTGAAAAAATGCGCAAGGCCAACTACGACCGCATCGTTATCTTGCCGCTTTTTCCGCAGTATGCCTCAGCATCTACAGGTTCAGCGATAGAAAAAGCCATGAATATCATTCGCAAGTGGTGGGTCATTCCAGAAGTCAAAATCATCAGTCAATTTTATGACAACTCGGGCTATATCGATTCAATTGTTGAACAAACCAAGCAATTTGACCTCAGTAGCTATGACCACATTTTATTTTCATATCATGGCCTCCCGGAAAGGCAGGTCGACAAAGTTTACGAAGATACCGACCTCTGTGCGGATCAACCCTGTGAAACCGAATTAAATGCCTACAACAAGTTTTGCTACAAAGCCACTTGTTATGCAACTACAAGATTAATTGCAGAAAAAATGGGGCTCCAAGAAAAAGACTACACAGTTTGTTTTCAATCGAGACTCGATAAAAAATGGCTCACTCCATTTTCAGATAAAGTCGTGGAAGAATGGGGGCAAAAAGGCGCCAAAAAACTTTTGGTTTTTAGCCCTGCATTTGTGGCTGACTGCCTAGAAACGCTCATAGAAATTGGAGAAGAATATCAGGAAATATTTGAGGAACACGGCGGAGAAAAAGTCCAATTAGTACCCAGCTCGAATACACACCCTGCATTTGTAGCTGGAATGACCGCACTTATTCGTGCACAGCTCTAGTGTATTTGAATAAAAAAGCACGTACCTTTGCAACGCAAAAATTGAATTAAGCAAATTGAACTCATGAATTATAAAGTAAAAGACATTAGCCTCGCAGATTGGGGCCGTAAAGAAATCAAATTAGCCGAAGCAGAAATGCCTGGTCTTATGGCACTTCGTGCTGAATATGGCTCAAGCAAACCACTAGCAGGCGCTCGTGTTGCTGGTTGTTTGCACATGACCATCCAAACCGCTGTACTCATTGAAACTTTAGTTGAATTGGGTGCCGAAGTTACTTGGTCTTCTTGCAATATTTTTTCTACTCAAGATCATGCCGCTGCCGCAATCGCTGCTGCTGGCATTCCTGTTTTTGCATGGAAAGGCATGAACGAGGAAGAATTTGATTGGTGCATTGAGCAAACTTTATTTGCTTTCGAAGGTGGAAAACCACTCAACATGATCCTCGATGACGGCGGAGACCTTACGAATATGGTTTTTGACCGTTTCCCAGAACTGACCAAAGACATCAAAGGCTTATCTGAAGAGACTACTACTGGTGTACACCGCTTGTACGAACGCAAGAAAAATGGCACACTCGTGATGCCCGCTATCAATGTCAACGACTCCGTTACCAAATCTAAATTTGACAACAAATATGGCT
>CAYPVA010000137.1:0-4886 GCA_964414045.1 uncultured Lishizhenia sp.
ATTGGCTTGTTTTGCCAACGGATGCTGTTCCAAAACCTTCAATAAAAATGCTTCCGGACGAATGACCTGCTCCTGAGCCAAAGTTAAAATCGGACTCAAGACCAACAAACAAGCTAGCCATCTATTATTTTTCATCTTTTTTGGTTTGAGTACTCGTTTTCTCCTTTTCTTTTCCAGTTTTATAGTAGTCAGGTGGGAAACCATTGACATTTCGCCATAATTCGTACCAAATCGGCACGTCTTGAAGCAGTAACATGGAATATGCGCCACCACCTACTCTAAGGGCAGTTGGCCATGTTTTATCCTTGATGTCTGGTGCGACAAGCACACGGAACTCTCCATTCTCATTGGCAAACTGGTCTATAGCAAATACAGTTCCGCCGTAGGTGCCATAACTTGTGTTGGGCCAACCCGAGAAAACTATAGCAGGCCAACCATCAAACTGAATGCGTACATGTTGCCCCACTTCTATCAAAGGCAAATCCATTGGTCTGACAAACATTTCAACGGCTAAATCGTAGTTTGTTGGCATGATTGTCGCAATTGCACTTCCCTGCTTAATTGTTTCGCCAATTCCACTTGATAACGTTTTGGTGATGCGGCCATCTTGTGGTGCCAAAATATAATACATGCCATTTCTGATCGAATAATTCGCTACTTGGCTTTGCATTTTACTGACATCAATTTCGGCTTCATACATACTGGACAGTGCCGTAAACTTATCCGATTCAGCTTTTGCGATTTCGTCCTGAAACTTAGTCTCCACTGAACTGAGTTCAACCTTGGCATCAATGATGTCGTTACGGCTTTGCAATAATTTTTGTTGTGCGCCGATCATGCTTGCTTGCGCTCTTTGATAAGCTACTTTTCTAACTTCCAATTCAGTTTTAGATTTCAAATCCTCTTTGTACAACTTTTCAAAACGTTCGTATTGCTCTTTTGCTATCTGAAAATTGAGCATCGCCGCCTGATGCTCTATACTATCCGCTTTAAGTTTCAGCTGTGCTTGTTGTGCTTTGATTTTTGCCTGTTTCACCTTGAGTTTACCCGTTTCAATGAGTGCATCAATGCGTCTGTCTAAAGAAAGCACCTTGTCGCCGTACGACACCACACTTTGCTCTTTGCTTTTGAGCTGTTGCTGACTTCTGCCCACCAATTGCGGGTCAAAGTAGGCATCTTTGATCTCGGAAAGAAACATGATGGTATCTCCTTTTTGAACTAGATCGCCTTCCTTCACAAACCATTTTTCAATTCGACCGGCAATAATGGCATTGATGGTTTGGGGCCTTTGTTCAGGTCTGAGGGTGAGTATCTTACCGTTTGAACGTACGTTTTGTGTCCAAGGCAAGAATAAGATAACAGCCACAATGAGCAAAAGCGCATAGATCGTATTGCGCAATAATTTTTGGGAAGGCGCTTTCAAAACCTCCTGAACTTGAAGTCCTTCAAGCTCAATATAATTCGGATTTTTTGGCGATAAGTTTAACATGTTGTTGGAAATTTGAACAGTTTCAAAATCTTTTTATTGATCCGTGAGCAAGAACACGTTAGACACATGATCTTTCAAGTGGTCCGTGGTTGCGCTAAGAATAAAAGTGCACTTACAATTACTTTTCATGTAATCAAAAACTTTAGTTTGTTGTGGCGCAGTTAGATACTGATAATGGGTATCCCACAAAAGCAATAGCGGTTTAGATAGCAAGGCCCGAGCAATTAGAATCAAAGTAACCATCGAACGGTTAAGCGCACCCGCTTCAGGATTCAAAATCGTTTCATAGCCATCTTGTAAATTGAGGATAAGCGGTGAAAGTCCAATTTGCTCACAAAGCCCAACGACTTCATTGTTTGAAAGATTCCTACCCATCGTGAGGTTATCGAGTACCGAGCCGTAAATCAAGTGATCTTGTTTCAGACACGTAGCAATGTGTTTTCGGAGGCTGTTTACTTGAATATTTGTGGTAGGTATACCGTTGATCAATACAGAACCAGTACGCGGCTCGGTTATCGCCGAAATCAGTAAAAATAAACTTTGGCTGCGGTGACCCTCAGGGTCAAGTAACAAATAAGACTTACCTGCCTCAAGTTCTAAGTTGAGCTTTTCAAATAGTAAGGTTTTACTCCAGTTGGTCTGATAACTGACTGCTTTGAAAGATACAGAAAGGTTTTCACAATTGGCTTCGAATGTCATGCCCTCATTGGTTTCCAATGCTAAATCGGTTACTTCACCGATTTTTTCAATAGCAGTAAGCACATCATAGACAATTTCTAAACTCACAATGAGTTTTTCGACTGAATTGAGCACCAATACTATAATGATTTCTGCCGCAACAAACTGCCCAATATTCATTTGTTGAGAAAGCACGAGTAAACCACCTATAATAAGCAAGGCCAACGCGATCAATACTTTAAAACCTATGAGGTATTTATACTGCTGAACAAGGATTTTAAAATGCGTTTCTCTGGCCTTAAGATAGCCCTGTAAGTAGGTGTCTGTGCGGTTCAATAAAATGCCGCGCTGGCCTAAAAACTTAAAGCTAATGCGGTTTCTGGCGATTTCCTCCAACCAATTGGCCACTTTATATTTATACTTGGACTCTTCCAAACTACTTACAAAACCTCGCTTGGCGGTTAGTCTGAAAATAAAGATGAGAAGCAAGAGTAAGGCAAAACCAAAAATGATAAAGAACGGATGGTAAAATGAGAGTAAAATGAGGCCAAATAATATTTGTAACGACGCCGCTGTGAAGTCAATCAGTAGTTTTGACATTCCTTTCTGGATGGTCAGCGTATCGAAAAAGCGATTGGTCCATTCAGGCGCATAGCGCGTGAGTAATTCTTTAAGTTGAATCGAAGGGATGCGGGTTGCAAATTCCAGAGCCGATCGCGAAAAAATACGCTGTTGAAGGTTTTCGGTAATGCGCAATTGTGCAATATTCATAAATCCAGAAAAACCGATGGCCAAGACCACCAAGCCGACTAATAAGAACCACGAAGTACTCACTTTACCCGCTTGTACGAAATTTATAATCGCCTGAATACCGAGTGGCAAACCCAAACTCAGGATACCACCAACAATGGCAAACAAATAAATATCGCGTATATCTCGGCGATCAGGTCTAAGCAAGGCCCAAAAGCGTTGAAAAGGTTTGCTTACATCTTTATTCATGGTCTAAAAAATTAAATAGTAATTGTACGTAAAAAACATGCACCGCATCGTCTTGTTCTGAAATATTCGTAAGTTCCGGTAAATGTTGTGCAAAAAATCGCTGTTGCAAACTACCTTCCAAAATTGTAGTAACGAGCATTTGTGCATAATTGCAATTTGGTTTATAAGCTTTGATCAATTTGGCTAAATAACCAACTACATCGGCATAAGTTTGGTGATATCCTATTTGATGATCGCTATCTACGGCCTTTGTCAAAAATACTTTTGGCGCTTCGTGGATCACAATTCTTTGCAACCTGCGTTCATTAATAGACGCCAAATCAGCTGAATTTGAGTTCAATAATATTCTTAGAGCCTGCTCTAATCTCTCTCTCGGGCTTCCGGACTGTGTTTCAAGTAATAACCTGCATTCTAATCTGCCCCAATACCAATTGACAAGGTAAAGTAACAACTTTTGCTTACAAGAGAAATAACGATACACAGATGCTTCTGTTGTGCCTGCCACATGCGCCAACTTCTTGAAAGTGAAGTGCTCAAACCCCAATTCATCAAACAAGACGATACTTCCCTCAATGATGCGCTTTCCTAAATTCGTGGACTGCGGATCGCGCGTCGCAATTTGCGTTAGCACGGGTATCTGAAATCGATCGACCAAATTCATAAAAGTAATTTGATGCAAAAATAATAGCTAAACTATCATTATGTAATAGGATTATTATAACACTTTTTTATACATTTAATAAGTACTTTTAAGCATGTCAAAAATTGTTGTTGTTTTGGGTGGTACTGGGCTAATTGGTTCGTCACTCGTTGGTTTACTTTGTCAAGACCAAAATGTAGCTGAAATACGCATTTTAACAAGGCGTCCGCTCCTATTTGAGCACCCTAAAATCAAGGTCTTTGAAACTAATTTATCACAGCCAGATGCCTCAATTTTCGAACATGCTGCTGCCCTATACTGCTGCATCGGGACCACTAAAAAGAAAACACCAAACCAAAATGCCTACCGCCTTATTGACCACGGCATGACACTCGCTGCTGCAGGTGCAGCCAAAAAAGCTGGTGTTCAAGAGGTGCACCTTGTCAGTGCTATCGGTGCTAATAGTCAAGCAAAAATATTTTACAATCGACTCAAAGGTGAAATCGAAAAGGATATCCTTGAATTAACATTTGACCGAACATTTATTTATCAGCCCGCTTTACTCATAGGAGATCGCCAAGAAAAAAGATTCGGAGAAAAATTGGCCCAATGGATCAGCCCTTTGCTCGATAGCATCTTGAATCAAAAGGCAATGAAATACCACAGTGTAAAAGCACATGAGCTTGCCAGTGCTATGCAGCGTCATTCATTCCAAATCGGACAAAAACAAAAAGTACTGCACTACCCTGATTTTTTTGAAAAATAAAAGAGCCACCGCTCGGATGGCTCTTTCTTACTACTGTTTCAAGAGGAAAAAATTGATTACTAAACCCATGCTCTGATTGTTCCTCTTTACTTTGAATGTTTTACAGTTGTTAAATTTGAAAAACCAGTAGTGTTCTATCGAACAATACAAAGTTGCAACATTAACAAGCAGTAAATTATGAGCTGAATTGCATTAAAAACTGATTTTCATCAAGTTTCTGCAATTTGTACTATTTGTGAACGCCGATAATATTCGGCAAACGCCAAAAATGATTGTTGTCATTGCGTTCCCAAGTTGTGGATACCCAAGATCCT
>CAYPVA010000138.1:0-4847 GCA_964414045.1 uncultured Lishizhenia sp.
CTTGGTTGATCACATAAAAACGGAAAGTAACACTCGTAACGTTAGCAAAAGCAGCAGGTAAAATGATGGTATCCGCCAAGGCTACATTGCCATTCCAAGAAGAAGCAATTGTATCGATATCCGTGCTGTAATTATCTAGGCTAGAACGCACAAAAATAGTAGGTGTCCCACCTGTTGAGCTCGTTCGGTGATTCAATGCTAATTTTCCTAAGTTTAGGTTCGTACAATTGATTCCAGAAACTGTAAATTGATTGTACTGGTTGAGATCGAGAATTGCTGTTGTATTCCAACCACTGCGGTTGAATACCCCACCACCTGCAGCACACGATGTACCTTGTGCTTCAAAATTTGAGAAAGTCACGTTTGCAGGCGCATTCGTTGCCGCAACATCTTGAGTTGCACAATCGACAGTAGCTGCAAATTGATAAATACCTAATTGCAATGGTGCATCAAAACCGTTGCAGTCTTCATCAATTCCATTTCCTGCGATATCTACCGCACCTGGATGAATTTGATTATTGTTGTCGTTGCAGTCTGTTGAGTTGGTGACATAACCCGCAATAGGATTACAACCAACCTGAGTTACCGCAGCATTTCCATAACCGTCGTTATCTAAATCTTGGTAATAGGTGATTGAGCCCACCAAATTCAAGTTGAGCGTAAGCGTACTGTCACAACCATGAATATTCTGTAAATTTTGAGTATATGTACCTGATGTGGTGTATGTTTGACCATTTAAAGTATATGGACCACAGTAGGTTACGTTTTGAGTTGACGACGTAGCATTGTGAATCATCAAATTCAAGTTGATAATGGAGTCACAACCAGCGGCATTGGCATTTGCCAATGTTTGAACGTAGGTACCAGATGTTGTGTAGGTTTGATTATTGAGTGTATAGCTGTTACAAGCCATTGCTGAAATGGTATTATAACTTACACATGAACTAGCCGCACTTGGCGTAACTGATGCCCAAGTTGTCCCCACACGAATCTCGTCAATTTCAAACGTCCCAATACCCGTTGATTGTCTTAAACATAAACCTAATATTGGATTGGTCGGCCATCCTGATGTTCCACCAGAATTTATCACAGCTGGTGTAGGCTCTGCTGCACCGGGAATAGGATTCACCCACAAAGATGATGTAATTGGGTCTCCTGCAGCGTTTGCAGTTGCTTTAGCAACAACTAAATAAGTTGTATTTGGATTAAATTCTTGTGAAATATAGGTTGGCGTAGCAGCAGCACCGCCGGTAGTATTTAGTATTCCAAGCTTAAACTGTGTTGCAGTAGAACCTAATGCGATGTAAAGTCTAGGTATAAAAATCTGAAATTGATTTGTAGTATTATTTGCTCCAAGGTGAATAAAATAACTTCCTGTAGCATTCATATTTGATAAATCAGTGACATTTAACAGAAAAGAAAAATAATATGTAGTACCTGTAATTGTCAATGGCTTATTGATATCTTCAGCATTAGACCCAGACATCAGTACTCTATTGCCAGCCGAAGCTTCTAAACCAGGAAACGACAAACTATTTCCACTTCCTGAAGGTGTGGTAATTGCCGTTATTGCTCCGGTAGTACCACTATGTGCAGTCCAGCCATTAGCACTGGCTAATCCAGTAAAATTAAAAGATTCAAACGCTTGAGCGAATACATTGACGCTCAGTACGGTAAGAAGAAAAAGTAATCCTTTTTTCATAAAATATTTTTAGTGTTGTAAAATTACGACTTTGTAAGTTAATTTACGGTAAGGATATTAAAAGAAAGCAATAAAAAAGGGTGGATTTAAGCCCACCCTTTTCATGATCTATTCAAAAATTGCAGTACTATTCTGCTGAAGCTTGTTCTGTAGCTGGACGCTCAGGACGTGGCAACAACACTTTGCGTGATAATTTCCATTTTTTAGTTTTCGGATCTTTACCGATTACTTTAAATGTCAAGACCTCGCCTTCTTTCACGACATCTTCCATTTTTGCTGTTTTTTCCCAAGCAAATTCAGAGATGTGAATCAGGCCGTCTGTTCCTGGTACGATTTCAACGAAACAACCAAATTCTTTCACAGACTTCACTTTTCCTTCGTAAGTGGCACCATCCTCAACTTGAGGCGGGAAAGCAATTTGACGAATGAGACGGATAGCTTCTGCCATGTCATCACCGTTGTTAGAAAGAATTTGAACACGACCTTCACCTGTTGGTAATTCTTCAATGGTAATGGTTGTTTTGGTTTCTTTCTGAAGACCTTGGATGATTTTTCCTCCAGGTCCGATGATCGCGCCAATCATTTCATTAGGAACGTTGAATGCTTCAAGACGTGGTGTTTGTGGCTTCATTTCTGTATTAGGCGTAGCAATAGTCTCAGTGATTTTACCAAGAATGTGCAAACGTCCAGCACGTGCTTGCTCAAGAGCTTGCATCAAGATTTCGTATGGCAAACCATCTACTTTGATATCCATTTGACAAGCTGTAATTCCTTTTGCAGTACCTGTAACTTTGAAGTCCATGTCACCTAAGTGATCTTCGTCACCGAGGATATCAGACAACACGGCAAATTTACCTTCATCAGCTACCAATCCCATTGCAATACCAGAAACTGGCGCTTTGATTGGCACACCACCATCCATAAGAGCTAGGGTTCCGGCACAAACAGTTGCCATTGAAGACGAACCGTTTGACTCAAGGATATCAGAAACCAAACGAACCGCATAAGCGTAATCGTCTGGCATCACTGGCTTGAGCGCGCGCAATGCCAAGTTTCCGTGTCCGATCTCACGACGTGAAGTTCCGCGCAAAGGCTTCGCTTCACCAGTTGAGAATGGAGGGAAGTTATAGTGTAATAAGAATTTTTCAGTTCCTTGGAAGGTAGCACCATCGATGAGTTGCTCATCCATTTTACCACCTAAAGTAAGGGTGGTTAAGGATTGCGTTTCACCTCTGGTAAATACGGCAGAACCATGCACCATTGGCAGGTAATCTACCTCTGCCCAAATCGGACGAATTTCGTCGAAGTTACGGCCGTCGAGGCGCTTGCGCTCGTTGAGCATCACCCAACGCACCGCTTTTTTCTTCACTTCAGAGAAGTAAGGAGAAATAAACTTGCCTTGTGTTTCGAGTTCTTCTTCCGTAAAGGCAGCTTTCACTTCTGCTTTGATGGCATCGAACAACTCAGTGCGTTTTGCTTTGTTAGCCAAGCCCATGCGCGCTACATCTTTACACTTGTCCATTGCCAATTCGTATACGCGTGCACGTACAGCCTCGTCATGTGACTCATGTGAATACTCGCGTTTTGGATTAGCTGTTGGGATTTCTGCAGCAAGCTCTAATTGGAATTGACACTGTTCTTTGATTGCTGTATGAGCCAATTTGATCACTTCAACCAATTCTGCTTCAGAAATTTCTTGCATTTCACCTTCAACCATGTTGATGTCTTTGGCTGTACCAGCAATGATACAATCGATATCGGATTGTGCCATTTGAGCCATTGTTGGGTTGATGATGAATTCACCGTTGATGCGACCAACGCGTACTTCAGACATTGGGCCATTAAATGGAATGTTTGAAACAGCGATAGCTGCAGAAGCTGCAAAACCACAAAGGGCATCTGGATTATTGACACCATCGTATGACAACAATTGGATCATTAACTGAACTTCTGCATGGTAGTCGTCTGGGAAGAGCGGACGCAAAGCGCGGTCAACCAAACGCATGACTAAAATTTCAGTTTCAGAAGGGCGTGCCTCACGACGGAAGAATCCGCCCGGGAAACGACCAGCTGCTGCATATTTTTCGCGGTAATCTACAGTAAGCGGAAGGAAATCTACACCTTCTTTTGCTTCTGGCGCTGCAACAACAGTTGCAAGCAACATGGTGTCGCCCATGCGCACCACTACAGACCCATCGGCCTGCTTTGCCAATTTGCCGGTTTCAACAGAAATTTCTTTCCCGCCGGTCATAATGGACTTTCTTGTTCCTATATTCATCTTTCTTTATTTACAAATTTTTAAACAAAGAGGGGGCTTTCGATGTAATCGAAGCCCCCTCTCCCATAAATTTAACTGTGCTGATAAAAAGATTAGCGACGAAGCCCTAATTCTTTGATCAATGCACGGTATTTCTCGATATCTTTTGCCTTCAGGTAATCTAAAAGGCTACGACGCTTACCAACCAAAAGTTGAAGTGCGCGCTGTGTACCGTAATCTTTGCGGTTCTTCTTAAGGTGCTCAGTCAAGTGGCTGATACGAAAAGTGAACAATGCGATTTGGCCTTCTGTTGAACCAGTGTTGGCTTCAGAACCGCCGTGTTTTGCGAAGATTTCTTTCTTCTTTGCTGAATCTAAATACATGCTAATATTTTTGTAAATGATTATTATGTAGACTGATCACCTTGATCAATACGGCTGCAAAGATACAGGAATCTTTCTGAATCACAATAGAATCCAAAATTAAACTTAACTTTGAGGCGTTCTTTGGTGTTTGCTTGTCAAACTTAATAAGGAATCCGGTGTAAATCCGGAGCTGTATCTGCAGCTGTAAGTGTCTATAATGCAATTCACTGCGTCACTGAGCAATCGGGAAGACGAATTGAAACGGACACGAGCCAGAAGACTTGCCTTTGAACAGCGTGAAGACTTCAGATTAAAGTCGGTATCGCCGGGCGCTTTGAATACAAGCGTCTTGCTACACCACTTTTTTCAATGTCATTGTTTAATTTTTTATTTTTTAACAAACATGAAAAAAGGATTATTTTTTTTAGGCTTAATAGCCAGCTTTCAACTTCAGGCACAAAACTATGTGCACCAAGTTTTAGTCGTTAACGAAGGTTATTTTGACTACCAAACCAATCAAATT
>CAYPVA010000139.1:0-4821 GCA_964414045.1 uncultured Lishizhenia sp.
CTTGTTCAAGTTCAGATTTGGCACACCATTTATTATCAAGAAGCACTTTATTTTGCCTATGGTTTGGCCTTGTTCATAAGCTTTCTTTTTTTAATCAATGCTTGGACACAACAAACACAACAAACTTCTTGGACCGAAGTCTGGCACAAATTATTTTCCTTAGGATTGGTCAATCAACTTGCCCATGTCCTGCAGTTGTTGAGCTTTCGCTTGACATTTTATTTATTGGAGCAACAGGGGCAAGACGCCGGAGTCGGCATCATGTCAAATGCCAGCTCCATTACAGAATCTATCTGGTTGGTGGCGTCAAGTATATCGCTTTGGCAATATGCCGTTATTTCCAATTCTTCAGATATTGTATATAATCAGCAAATCACAGAGAAATTAGCCCGTTACGGCATGCTTGTTTCATTGATGGTACTGGGTGTCTTTTTGCTCTTGCCGGGCTCGTTTTACGGTTTTGTTTTTGGTCCGTCTTTTGTCGGAATCCAATCATTAATGCTTGTTTTAGCGCCAGGCGTTTGGGTATTTACCTATGCGCTTATCGTAGGGCATTATTTTTCAGGAATGGGTAAATATTGGGTCAATGCACTAGCTTCAGCAATTGGGCTCATTGTTTGCTATAGTTGCGCTGTTTATTTAATTCCTAAACATGCCGCTCTTGGAGCAGGTTTGTCCATGACCGCATCGTATATTGTGACAACTTTAGTAGTGGCCTATTTTTTCTTAAACGCAGGCGGAAAGTTTTATGTTTTTCCGCAACTATCCGAAATAAAAATGCTCATTGAACGTTTAGGGCGTTCAGTAAAAAGTCGCACGCATGTCTAAAGTTATTAAATTGCTCCATGGCCTTTGGCTGTTGGTCCGAAAACCATATTTGATCAACCTAATTCTTAAAGAAGAACAACAGCTTGAAGCGGCATTTTACAAACGATTTCCTGCAGTGAAATTGCAACAAATTGATGTATTTGCATGGCCAGAGGCACAACACCTTGAGGTGAAACCTTATTCTTTTCTTTCAGGTTCTTCTTTAGCGACTGATTTTGCTTTGCTACAGTTGGTCTGTCGCAAATATCAGGTGCATACATATTTTGAGATCGGAACTTGGCGAGGTGAAAGTGCAGCGAATGTGGCGCCATATGTCCAACAAGTATATACACTCAATTTATCTGCAGAGCAGCTGCAGCAAATGGGGGCCACGGCGTCCTACATTGCTGCGCACCGTACTTTTTCTAAAAAAATTGCGAACGTGCAGCACTTAGAAGGCGATTCAGCAACCTTTGATTTGAGTCCATTTTTAGCGCAATGCGATTGCATTTTTATTGATGGCGATCACGCTTATGAAGCGGTGAAGCGCGATACAAAACGCATGCTCGGACTTCGAAAAAATGAGCAAAGTATTTTGATTTGGCACGATGCAAAATCAGACACCGAATACCCGAGGTACGATGTGCTCAGAGGCATTTACGAAGGATTGCCTATCGAGATGCATGCTCATGTTTATTTGGTGAAACACGCGTTGTGTGCCATCTATTTGCCTGAGGGGCATCCGAGCCATGTACACACGCTCCATCAAAAACCAAATCAATTTTTTTCGCTTACACTGAAGCAGGAACCTTTCCAAGATTAAATACGTCGAGCCAAATCAGGTAATTGCAGCAACGAAATAAGAAATCTTTGGCCGGACTTTCTTGCTCTGTGGCCAAAATCGTAGGTGCATCATTGCGGAGTCTTTGCCAATCTACAATTTGCAAAGGATCGCGTTGCATTTTGGCATCTAAAATCTCTAGCCAATATGCACTCGTTTGATGCATCCATTTGGCCTGGGGTACTGAAAAACCTTTTTTATCTTTTCTCCAAGTAATTTCAGAAGGTAAAATACCTTGCATAGAGGTTCTAAGTGCATGCTTAGACCAACCGTTATTGATGAGTTTTTCAGGCTTTAAATGTTCTACTTCTTTGACCAAGAACATTGCATCGGCAAATGGTGTTCTAGACTCGATGCTGTATTGCATCGAACAGCGGTCTTCCCAACGCAATAAACCTTTTAAGGCCGAACCTTCTCTGTAGTCCCGGAGGTGTTTTTGAAGACTGGTGTAACGTTTTCTTTTAGGAATATTAAAATGTCTGACATATTGGTAAGCCATTTTTTTACGTTGAAAAAACCTTCGGGTTAATGTGGTCGGAAGCAAGCTCAAAAAGTCTAGTCCCCATTCTTTCATGATGTATTTTTTACTTGTAGGGCTGTTGTCAAGTTGTTGCCATTCCTTGATGAATTGGCTAAACTTACCTTTGAGCATCAGTTCTTTCAGGTAGGTAGGGTAGAAAACTTGGTAGCCTGCAAATAATTCATCGCCACCTTGTCCATCGAGTAAAATTTTGATGTGTTGAGCTGCAGCGGCTTTCATGACGGCGCTTTGTGCATAGGTACTCGAAGAGAGTAGCGGTATGTCCTGATGATAAATGATTTGTTGCAATGAAGCAATCAAGTTTATAGCATTTACTTCTTGTTGAATCCAGGAAACCTTAGAATTTGCTACCATTTTTTGAGCCCATACGCGTTCGTCTAGTGGTGAGTCATTTACAGCCGTAATTGCGGTAATGCCATCTGCTAGACTTTCTACAGCTGCTTTGTTTTGGATGTCTTTTGAAATCGCTAGTAATGTGCTTGAGTCGAGTCCGCCTGAAAGACAAAATCCTATCGGCACATCGGCCCGAAGCCTGCGCTTGACGGCTTCATATAAGGCCTCTCGGGTATCGGTATAAGGCATTTCTTGATTCCTTTTATAAGGAGCGATTTTAAAATCCTGATTTTTTAAAGTATAGCTCATGAAATGCCCGGGTGGCAGTTCAAAAACACCTTTGAAAAATCCCTCTGTTTCTACTTCAATTTGTGCGTTGGCTAAAAAATCAGCAATTGCCTTTGGATTCACTTCGGCTTTGTAGCTCGGGATGCATAACAAAGATTTAATTTCAGATGCGAAGCCAAAGTGTTCGGATGTATTGACATAATAAAATGGTTTGACACCAAAAGGATCACGTGCACAAAATAGGGTTTGCTTTTGGCGGTCAAAAATGCAAAACGCCCACATACCATCAAGTTGTTCAAGGCAAGCCGTTCCCCAAAAATGGTATGCTTTCAATAGGACCTCGGCATCCGAATTGGTGGTGAAAATAAGGCCTTGATCGATTAAAAATTCTTTGATTTCTAGATAGTTGTAGATCTCCCCATTGAAAACCATGCAGTAGCGGTCGTCAAGAAACATTGGCTGAGCAGCAGCGTCGGTAAGATCGATGATAGCCAAGCGCCGATGCGCAAGCCCAATTTTTTCGTTTTCATAGATGTGCAGCCCTGCGCCGTCAGGCCCACGATGGGCCAATTTTTGGCTCATTTGTTCGAGCACGGAAGTGGGGAAGTAGGTTTCTTTTTTGTCAATAAGTCCGGCAATTCCACACATTAGGGCTGGATATTTTTATCGAGAAGGTAAACAAAGCTTGCGATGGCCGCTGCACCCAACTCTAACTCTCGTTTGTTGACCGACTCAAAAACGTCGCTAGGGGCATGGTGGTAATCAAAATAGCGTTGAGAATCTGGCACAAATCCAAACAAGGGGATGCCCGGATAAACCGATTTTAATGGTCCGATGTCTACGCCGCCGTAGCCCTTTTCAAAAATATGAAGGTCATAAGCACTGAGCGAAGGCTCAAAACTTTGTAAAAGTGCTAAATAGGATTCAGGTCCATCAAGATTGAAACCTCTAGGAGCAAAGCCGCCGCGGTCGCTTTCTAATGCAGCGATGTGCTTTTCTTTGTTGGCCAAGACCCATTTGGCATATTGTTGACCACCTTGGTTGCCGTTTTCTTCATTCATGAAAAATACCACGCGAATGGTATGTTTGGGTTGGTAGCCTAATTCCTTGAGTATTCTGAGCGCCTCGAGGCAATGAATCACACCGGCGCCGTCGTCGTGGGCGCCTTCTCCGGTATCCCAAGAATCTAGATGCCCTCCGATGGTAATGATTTGTTCTGGAAATTGACTTCCTTTTAGTTCAGCCATTACATTGAACGACAGTGCATCCGGAAAATCACGGCAGTCCATTTCTAAGTAAAATTGTACTTTTCCTTGTTCAAGCGCCGCTGAGAGTGCGTTGGCATCTGCTGTTGAGAGTGCCGCAGCAGGAATCTTGTTCACGCCATTCTCGTAGTGCATAGAACCTGTATGAGGGTGCGTATCTTGAGGAAGGCCCAAAGAGCGTATCAAAACAGCTTTGGCACCAAGTTTCCCCGCTTCAACAGCACCGTTTCCGCGTATCGCGTAGCAGGCACCATAGGCTTTAAATGTTTGAATTTGAGATGCGTCCATCGCCTGGTTTAAAAAGATTATTTTTCCTTCGATGTCCTTTGGTTTGGCTTTCTGAAGATCCGTAAGATGCTTGAATTCGATGACTTCTGCCTGCAAGAGGCCATTGGTTCCGATGGAACCGCCAAGGGCTAATAAATGCACTTTAGTGAGTGCACCTTGTGCCGAACTAAACCAACCGCTTTCGGTAGTGCCGCGCTCCCAATGAGGAACAGTGATGGCTTGCTTCGTGACGCGGTCAAAATCATAGGATTTCATTTTTTCGTAACTCCAGTTAACGGCCATTTCGGCTTGTGCTGAGCCCGAAAGCCTAGGGCCGATTTGCTTGCACAATTGTCTTAAATCCTCGTAGGCAGCACCTCTGAGTAAGGCTTCATCGTAAATCTTACGAATCATCGAACTATCTTGAGCTGAGAGATAAAAACTCAAAGCCCCAAGGAGCAAAGCAGGAATCAACTTGA
>CAYPVA010000140.1:0-4802 GCA_964414045.1 uncultured Lishizhenia sp.
AAGATGCGGTTGGCAATGAAACCAAAAAAGAATGGAAAGTCCCGGCGCGCGAAGCAGAAAAACTTATAGTTTCACCTTTAGAGTAAAACACCGTTGGCGCCCTTCAGGTAGATAGGCCCGCAGTATGCTAAGTCTTCAAATAGCTGTTTTTGGTATTTTTCAAATGCCAATTTTGCCTGGTATTGCGCAGAAAGGAGATCATTGATAAACTGGACTTCCGGATCCGCAATAAGGGCGGCAACCTTTTCGTTTGCATCGCCTACTACCACGCAAGGGAGATGCGATTTCAAGGATTGTGCTTCAATAATTTGACAAGACAAAGGTTCAATGACCCTCCCTGCTGAATCAAAGCCTTCAAAATAAACCTCCATTCGGCGTGCATCTAACATGCAGATAATTTTTTGTTGCTGCGAGCTTGTGTGTAAAAGCCCGATTTGACACAAGCTTTGATGGGTTGGGATGGCAATTAATGGAATTTGAAGCGCAAAGCACAAGCCTTTGGCCGTAGATAAACCGATGCGTAAGCCCGTGTATGAACCTGGCCCTGCGCTATAGCTGATGCCACTGAGCGCAGTGAAGGGAATTTGGTGCTTTTCAAGCACTTCTTCAATCATAAGGGTCAAAGATTCACCATGGATAAATCCGTCTCCTATGCGATCGAGATAGCCTAGCACGACACCATCTTTGGAAAGCGCCACGCTGCAAATTTTGGTGCTTGTCTCAAGGTGAAGTAGTAAAACGCTCATTCTTGACATTCAAATTTGAAACCAACCCCATGAACATTCGTGATTTGAATGGTTGGGTCTTCTTTGAGGTATTTGCGCAGTTTAGTAATGAAAACATCGAGGCTTCTGCCCACGAAATAGTCGTCTTGTCCCCAAACTGAATTCAAGATTACATCGCGCGGAATAAGTTGATTTTTGAATTTATAAAGCGTACGCAAAATCATCGCTTCTTTTTTGGTAAGCGTAATGAGTTGGCTCGGTGACTTCAGCGTAAAGTTCTCGGTATCAAAAATATAGTTTCCGATTTGTAAGATTTTTTGCTCTGGGCTTTCTACTTGAAGTTTGACCCTTTTGAGTAAGGCTTTGACCCTCAATTGCAATTCTTCAGCACTAAACGGCTTAGTCAGGTAGTCGTCGCCGCCAGCATTGAAACCTTCAATTTTATCTTCGGTCATGGACCTTGCCGATAAAAATAGAATGGGTATTTCTGTATGCTGCTTTCGGATGTCGCGCGCTAGTGTAAAGCCATCTTTGACGGGTAGCATGACGTCTAGAATGCACAGGTGGTAAGCTTCTTCTTGAAAACGACGCAATGCTTCCGAACCGTTTTCACAGAGCGTGACGGTATAACCATCAGAGCGGAGTTGATCTGAGACTACGATACCTAAACTGATATCGTCTTCAACCATGAGTATTTTGATTTTCATAAGCGTCTATAAAAGCCAAGAGCCTTGGTGTAAACCAAAGCTCCTGACCATTAACCTAAACCTACTACTAGTTCAACAAAGGTAATTGCTTTTTTTAATTTGGTTACACAGCACTTGTTAAAAAATTCATAAAAATTATTCATGGATCCTCAACCCCTCCTTCATAATCCTTACCTTTATTCCGATGAATGAGACGCACATATTAATTGTCGATGACGAAGAGGATATCCGAATGTTGCTCGCCTACAACCTCGAAAAGGAAGGTTTCAAAGTAAGCGCAGTCGAAAATGGTAAAGAATGCCTCGATTTTATCGAGCAACAAAAACCGCAGCTCATTTTACTCGATGTCATGATGCCGCAGTTAGATGGCATTGAAGTTTGTGAACGCATCAAAGCGGATCCCGTCAATCAAGACATCATTATCTGTTTTTTAACCGCGCGAAACGAGGATTACAGTCAAATAGCAGGTCTAGATGCTGGAGCCGATGACTACATTGCCAAACCCATCAAGACTAAAGTGTTATTGTCGCGTATTCAGGCCATGCTCAGAAGGGGTAAAGTCATTAAGCCACAACAAGAAGTGGGGCCTAAGTTTCACATCAACCGAGAAAAATATTTATTGGAAATGGATGGTCAACAAATCCATTTGCCGCGCAAAGAATTTGAACTTTTGGCACTGTTAGCTTCACGCCCCAATTTTGTTTTCAAGCGTGATCAAATTCTCGAAAAGGTCTGGGGCACAGACATCATCGTCGGAGATCGCACCATTGATGTGCATATCCGCAAGCTCAGAGAAAAGATCGGAGATGACTACATTTCTACCATCAAAGGGATAGGCTATAAATTCAATGAATGATTTTGGCCTGAATCTTGTAAAGCACAGCAAACAAATACTTATTCCATGAAAAAATACCTACTTTTTGTAAGTGCATTTTTTGTACTTCACGGCTATTTTGCCCAAAATAACAATGCAGCTTTTGCCCCTATCAAAGAACAGCTCGAGCGCTGGGATGACATCCGTGGCCCTTGGTTGGCGGCATCTATAGAAGCTTTAGCAGATCGCAAAGCCATTCCTGACAGAACTTTCCCCGAAGATTTCACGCCTTACGAAATGCTGAGCATGATTCCGCTTCGCGAGCGTCAAGATCTCAGACAAATTATGCAAGAAAACCGCATGGTGGTTGGAAACAATACGGGGGCATATCCCTTATTTTCAACGATGTTAGAACGTACTTTTTGTTCGCGCACCTACGGTCGTTCCTACGGAGATCCGCACCTTAAGTCCTTTGACCGCGCGTCCTATTCATTTCAAACGGTAGGCGAGTTTGTGTTGGCAAAAGCGGAAAATGGCATCTTTGAAGTACAAACCAGACAGCGCGCTCAAGACGTCAACTTCTCCTTGAACGAGGCGGTTGCGATGAATGTTGCCGGAGATCGACTTTGTTATTATGCTGCTGATAAGCCAGATGGAATGCAAATGCCGCTGCGATTGAATGGAATGCCTATTCAATTACAGGGTAGATCCTATTATTTACCGCACGGTGGCGTCATTCGGCTAGATGGCAGAAATTACACCATTGCGTGGCCTACTGGTGAAACCACAGTAATTGATGTCAGAAATAGTGGTTCCAGAGGTTTTGTAAATGTTACCGTCGGAATTTTTGAATGTGACCGCAATCAATTTGAAGGCCTTTTAGGCAACAACAATGGTTTTGCTGATGACGACTTCAACACACGCATGCACACACCAAGACCCAACAACGTTGCAGCACTCAGCATTGCCTCTGCTTACGCAATGGATAGTCGTGAAGCCAACCAAATGAATCAATTGGCCGAACAAGAATTTCAAGCATATATGGCCAAAGATTTTGCCGAAGATTGGCGCCTCACGGACCGTAATACTTTATTTGACTACGCACCAGGCATGACTACCGCTTCATACACAGACCGCAGTTTTCCGCGTGTCTATATGAATTTAAGTCAAATGAATCCGCAAAGCCGTGAAAACGCTCGTCAGCGTTGCTTGCAAATGGGAGTTCCGGCCGATGAAATGGGGGGCTGTATTTTTGACCAAGGTTATTTAAATATTGCGCCAAATGTTCCGCCAACGCCAAACGTTCCGGTACCCGGCACAACCGTATTAAACAAAGTTCCTCGACCAGCTTTGAACAACAACGCGCATTCTTTCTCTGAAGGAAAATACCCAAATAGACCTGAAACTATTTCCGGGAAGCCTTCAAGTACACCAAGCAAGCCAACAGTTGAGAGCAAAGAAAACAAGCCATTCCAACCTAAAGAACCAACAGTTACCAGAGCGCCACGAACGCCTGAGGTAAGTCCGGCTCCACGACCAAATGAACCAACACCACGACCAAGTGTACCATCGCAGTCTCCTTCAAGAACAAATACACCACCACCACCAGCACCACGACCAAGTGCTCCTGCACCATCAAGAACGAGCACACCGCCACCGGCTCCAAGACCAAGTACGCCAGCACCAGCGGCACCCAAACCAAGTACGCCAGCACCAGCGACACCCAAACCAGCTGCACCAACTGTGAAATCGGGTAAGGGTTAACCTGGAAAATTTTAGATATAAAAAAAGGGGCCGCGCAAGCGGCCCCTTTTTCTTGGAGAGCGTTTGATTTTCTCAACGCTTATTGAGCACTTTTGATGAACGGTAATACGACATTGTTCATGTGTATAAAGTAGGACCCGTTTGCCAATTGACGCACGTCAATTGCCTGACTTACTTTACCAGACAGCAAATATTTGCCTGCCTGATCAAAGATTTGATAAGTTCCGCTTGCATCACCAATAATTAAAAGTTCATTTTGAACTGGGTTTGGCGCAAGCAATAAACTAAGTGGATTTTTGGTGTTTAATCCGGCTGTAAGCACATCGAATTGTGTAATAATGTTGTAGTAAAGAGGTGTCGATTTGATCGGACAGTAAACCTGTAAAACTAGGTTGTAGGTTCCTGCGGCAAATGGCGCGTAGAAAGTACAGTTGATGTAAGTAAATGCACCTGTTGTATCTGCAAGGTACCAAACGGTATAAAGTGAATCTTGGTTGACAGGATTGTTTCCAAAAACGGCAGATACCATGTAGGCGGTATCTAGCATGTTCATATCGATGTCACAATTATAGATCCAGCTAGACATTAAAGTTCCGGTAATCATACCGCCTGTCGCTAAGTTCCCTATTACGTTGATGGTATCGATGGTACCGCTGCCGTTATAGGCAACAAATTGTGAAGTGCTAAATGTACAACCATTGATATCGGTAACATAAGCATCGTAATAACCTTCGCATAGATTCGAAATACTGTAAGTAGTGGAACCTTGACTCCAAAGAACTGTAAATGGAG
>CAYPVA010000141.1:0-4801 GCA_964414045.1 uncultured Lishizhenia sp.
GTGTCGAGTTGGACAATAAACTAATCCACCACAAACGTAAAGCACTCTTTTTGAAAGTGTTCAATATTTGAACCTTCTATTGCAGGATCCGGATGCAACCATTGTTCGAACAAATGGTAATTGGTCAAATGTGATCCATCCGGTTGTTTGTTCACTGGAAAATGTAGTGCAGTAATAATCTCAGTTTCGCAATCAGCGGATAAATCTTGTTCATTCAGTTTTCCTAAACAAGCTTCGTTATAGTAATGACGGTAAAAGAAGTCCGCTAAAAAAACTCCTTTTTGTTTGGTCACCATTCCAATCTTTAATTTGTAATGGCCATCATCGTAGATCAATTTGTATTCTGGGCCAAATAGTATTTCTTGTACAATCGTTCCAGTTTCATAAATTGGTTCAAAGGATTCTTTGAAATCACTATTAATTTGAGCTGCAACATTGACCGTTGTGTCACTTAACTCACGTAAACACAAGTAATTTCGATGAAAATCAAAATTTTTAAGTTGAATTGTTTTTGAAAATTTTTGACCATTGTAATTGTTGTAATAGAGCGTCTGAAACACATCCGAAAAATTCATTTCAAACCAAATGGTGTCACCAATATGGTAGCTTTCTTTAATTGGAAATACAGAAACAGGGTGGTCTAGCTCGTAGCTCCTCGAACATTTTTTCTTGAAGGGTTGGCAGCTGAGAAGTGCTGTTGCAATGATGCTAAGTAAGAATAATTTGTTGAGAAGTATTTTCATAAATATTCTATTTCTATTTACTCCAAAGCATATACCTCAAACCAACTGAGAAGTCGAGGCCGCCCAAAGCGTAACTGTGTTCGTATAGTTTTTGTGGTTTAGAATTGTCTCCACTGTTGTAGTTTTGCCATTCAGATTCTTTTCCAAACTCAATTAATGCGTAGTAAGTAGGGAAATCGTTGTTTGCTATTAAATCAGTTCCATTATAAATATAGCCCGTCATCTTTCCTTTTTTTGGGGTAAAGGCCTGATGTATATAGCGTACTTCTGAGAAAAAAGAAAACTTTTTTGAGAAGGGAACATTAACACCAATGGCTCCATTAAAGCCAATTGAAATAGGACTGCTGTAAGTGTAGGTCAACGAAGCGGTAGAGATTCCAAGTGAATTAAAGTTGCCGTCTTCAATTGTTTGTAGGTAAGTCATTTTACCATTGACTGTGTTTATGCCGATTTTGGTGTAGAGATCGATCTTTTTAAGTGGGAATGTTAGCATAAGTTTGGCTGCTGATTGAAAAAAATCACCTGACATGATTTTCTGGCCGTAACTCATGTTATCGGATACACTATTCGGTTTTAAATAACTAAATGAAAGCTCGTAACCGATTTGCTCAGTGAGCTGGTGCCCAAAATTTATATCGGTATGAACACTATTTTTAAAGGCATAATTTTCTGGTCGCCAAAACCAGGGTAGCGAAACTTGATGAATCGTATTAACGATATAACTTGGCGACTGATTATTGTTTGAATTCAACAGAAATCCGCTGGATAATGACCCATAAATTTGTTGAGACCATGAAATTAGACTCATCGAAAGCGAAAAAAATGTGAAGCCGATTTTCATGCCAATAAATTATTGTCCCGATTTTGTTTGTATTAAAACAAATTGAACTTGAAAAAAGTTACCAATAAACAAACGTTGTTTAACAAATATAAACTTTGTTCAACGGCTTTTTGCTAGAACATGTTCTAGACCTTAATGTGATTGACATGCTCAAAAAAAAATTGAGTTATTTTTATTCTATGTCAGCAATATTTCAAAACATCCTACTATGCTCGAGTATTCTTCCAGCCCTAATTTTGGCTTTTCGATGGCAGTGTTCATTGAGCAGTTGGTTTAAAGCGCTTGTAGTCTTAAGGTGCGTTGCTGATTTGTCTTGTTTGTATTTCAAAATTGAATGCGGAAATGTTTTTCCGGTTTTTCATGTTTCAGTATTGCTCGAAACTGTTTGTATTATTTTACTTTTTAAAGAAAGCCTTCAATTAAGTAAGATTCTTGGCTCACTTCTTTTGATTGTCTTGATTTGTTTTGCGTTAATGGAGATGAAACAAGGAATTTGGCGCAATAATTACTGGACAACTTTAATAGCCTACGCAATCGTTGTTTTACTAAGTTTTACAGCACTTTTAAAAGGAAGAGGGACGGATAAAAAATACAGTTTGATCTTCTTTGCACTACTCATATTTCATGCAAGCAATTTCTTTTATGTATTATTTGAAGACGTAATCAGACTCAATACGCTATTATTCAGTTCGTTACAACCCTTAATCATTGGGCTAATTGTATTTCTCAATTTAGCGTTTTGTATGGCTTTTTTGAAAGAGAGCTCCAAATAACAGTTTCTGATTTGGTCTCAATTTACAATTGTTCTTGTTTGAATTACAATTGTCTATTCCCCAAACCAAGATCCCTTTAACTTTTTTAAGTTTACACTCTTACTGATATTCAAGACCAAACCAACCTGAATTACGTTGTCTCGAATAAGAAGGTTGTTGTCAGATAGGGAAGTAAATTTGGAAATATCACCCTTTGTGTTTAAGGTCATTGAACTGAGCCAGTTATTATTTTGAAATCGAATGGAGTATTCGGCAACAATGCCACATTTGATGTTGTTACCAAGATTTTCAGTAAGTGTGTATTTCTGTTCGTTGGCCTGTGCTACGCCATATCTATTGAGTCGGTTTACATAAAATCCGAGCGATAAACTTTGGTGCCAGTTGTTTTTCAATTGGGAATTCAAGAAAGATCTTTGAAAGCTCAATTGCGTGTAGTCATTTAGGTAACTATTTGCTGAATTGTCATTGAAACGATCCTTGACAAACGCAATACTCCCTTTATAAATGTCATTTTTCTTGGTGATGTAAATACCTGAAATTCCTGGGCTAATTTGGTAGAGGTAGGACGGCTTTACATCCAAACTTGACTGATTGCTGATACTGCTTGCAAAGTTCAATTCACCACCAAGGTATAATTGCGCATAGCTGATATTTTGAAATAAAAAGAGAAGTACGAGTATCTTTTTCATATGATAAGTTTTAAGTTTCTCAGGTATTTTATTTGACAAAGGGGCGCACTTTATTATTGACTTGGACAAAGTAAACCCCAGATGGGAGCTCGAAAATATTGATTTCTTGATTAGTTTCAGCCTTAAGAAGTTCTTGCCCCAGCTGATTTAAAATTTTGACCTTTGCTTGATTGCCACTCACAATAATTGTATGAGTAGCAGGATTGGGTGCTATCAAGAAATCTTCAAATTCAGCATAAATATTATTTGCTTGGCTTGGGTTAAAAGTTGAAACGATGTTGTAAAATAATGGCGTCGATTTAAACGGGCAATATAAAGCCAATATAAGATTGACCGCGCTAAAACTTGCCGGATAATAATAAACGTACTCAAAAAGCATTGAGGCACCAGATGTATCTGAAAGATACCAAACGGTATAAAGAGAATCTTGATTGGTTGTATTATTGCCATAAACAGCTGATACCAAATAGGCTGTATCTAGATTGCTTAAATCTATAGCACAACTGTTGATCCAAGGGGATGAAATTGATGAAATTCCTGGAGTTGGAGTCCCGACAACTACTACTGAATCGATACCACCATTCAGATAACCTATTTCAACAGCTTTCTGATGTACGCAACCAGCATTGTCATATATCCTTAGTGAATAGTAGCCTGGGCAAAGATTTGTTGCAACAGAGTCTGTATTTATTAATGATGAGGCATTTGCCCATTGGTAAAAAGGTGTACCATTCAAGTATGGAATCGAAACTTCAGCATGGCCATCACAAATGGCAGCGGTAGTACTTTCGGTAGTTGTAACCGTTCCAATAAAACCAAGGCATCCACTTGTGGTAGAATCCATAACTGCAAAAGATATAGCTGAAAAACAACTGTTTGTATCATAAATTTCAACCGTATAGGTGCCCATTGATAAATTGTTGAAAGTAGGATTGGTTACCCATGGAATAACTCCATTGTTATTAATATTGTAATAGAAAGGTGCATTGCCACCTAGAATATTAATTGTAGCACTGCCATTTGAACAAGTAGGGCAGCTAACAAATTCTAAATCAACACCAATACCTATATTAGGACAAGGTTGTGCCTTAGCGAGCATTGAAAATAGAAATAGGCTTAGAAAGGTAAGGAGTAGTTTCATAATTGAACTAAATTAATTTCTCTTGTCCATAAATTTAAGACAATAAACATCAATCATATTGTAGAACATGTTCTAATCTTTGCCTGAGTAGGCTTGAAAATGCGCAAGTACAACGCTTATATGCGTATATTTAATCATCAACAAAAACGAAGCTACAACTGCCCACGATAATGCAAATATTTTTTTTCTTCGGTCAAATTTTATTCGATGCCCTAGCTTTATTTGCATGTATTTTGGTTTTTCGAAAAAGTAGATTGCGCATTTTTGGTATCATCTCACTTTGGTTTACTTCCCGTTTTCTGACTGTTTCGCTCTCCATGATTTGGAGCAGAGGTTTGGATTTGAACCCTATTCACATTCAAAATATATCAACGGTCGTTGAAAATACCCTTTTTGTATATTTCTGTCAATTGCTCATTTCCAAACCATGGAAAATCTGGAAATTTATTTATGCGTGGTCGTTTATCATTTTTGGAATCGAACTCTATCTATCAAATTTCGCTGATGTGGTTTACAACCTGACTTCTCTTTCTTATTATGTGACGGTTTGCGCGCTTCTTACTTGGATCATGTACAAAGAAAAAATCCCTCAAGACATCTTAAAATACATTTAC
>CAYPVA010000142.1:0-4777 GCA_964414045.1 uncultured Lishizhenia sp.
CATCTTTAATGGCCAAAGAAGGCATCACAGGCCAAGAAAACATCTTACAACACTACGTCAACATCTGTAATATTGTCGATGGCCCAGTGAGTGCAGAGGTCATCTCAACGGATTTCGAAGGAATGGTCAAAGAAGGTGAAATCTTAGCGGCTTTGCACAAAAATATTGTGGTTAAAATTCCTATGATTGCCGAAGGCTTGAAAGCGATTAAATATTTCTCACAGAAAGGAATTCGCACGAACTGCACCCTTATTTTCTCTGCTGGTCAAGCGCTTGTTGCTGCAAAAGCCGGAGCGACCTACATTTCTCCTTTTTTGGGTCGTCTGGACGACGTTTCTACTGACGGCTTACAATTGATCGAACAAATCCGTTTGATCTATGACAACTATGCTTTTGACACTGAAATTTTAGCGGCATCTGTGCGTCACCCAATGCATATCATCAACTGTGCAAGCATTGGTGCTGATGTCATGACTGGCCCACTTTCTGCGATCAAGGCATTGGTAAAACATCCTTTAACAGATATTGGTCTCCAACAGTTTTTAGCGGATCACGCCAAAGGGAACAAATAATTCATGTTACCCAAAGAAGAACGCAAGGCATGGAATGAAGCATTTTGGGCTGGTTTCAAAGCCCACATGCGTGCTTGTCTGTCCTCTTCTGGCAAACGTGTGAATTGGCTCAATTACCCAACGCAAGTAAAAAACACCTATTTACGTTTGGTTTGTGATGGTAAACAGGTTGCTATTTGTTACGACATCCAATTCAAAGACCCCGGGATTCAAGCCATTTTCTGGGAACAACTCACTGAATTGAAGGTCGTTTTAGAAAGCAATATGTCCATTCCTACCATTTGGGAACCTCAGTTTGTCAACAACGAAGGACAAAACATTGGCCGTATTTTCTGGATACACGAGGGCGCTAATTTCTATGACCAGCAAGATTGGCCTCAAATTTATGCCTTCTTCAAGAAACATCTTCGTGAGTTTGACGTCTTCTATCAAGAGTTCAACGAAATTCTAATCACACTCGTTGACTAACACTTTTATTATCTTTACGACATGATCCACCGCTATTTGCTTTTCATCCTCCTTTTGAGTAACCTGAGTGTCTTCGCACAAACAGAGCTCCTCCATACCAATTTTCAAACAGGTATCCCGAGTAACTATACCCTACTCAATCTCGACAACCAAGCACCTGCTGTTGGCATGGAGCTTTATGCAACAGGCTGGATTACCACTCCTGACCCTGAAAACAACCTCGATACCGTAGCTGCCGCTAGTTCCTATTTTTTAAATGCAGATACCGCAAACCGTTGGTTGATTACTCCGGCACTTGCACTCGGAAGTTTTGGAAATTACTTAAGTTGGGAAGCGAAATCTCATGACCCTTCTTATCCCGATGACTACTTGGTTTTGGTTTCCACCACCACCACAGACCCCAGTTCATTTACGGACACTATAGGAAATGTCAATGAAGAAAACTTTGATTGGACCTACCGCGAAGTAAATCTCAGTGAGCAAGGCTACAACGATTCTACCATTTATGTAGCATTCGTTTTACGTGGGCTTGACAATTATATTCTTTATTTGGACGACATCAATGTCATGATAGACGACCCAGTTAGCGCTCAAAAACTTACGGCAAATTGGCTGCAAATCTATCCAAATCCTTGTACTGACCATTTGCAAATCAAAGAAGTCGAAGGTTTTACACAAGTTCGCCTCTATGATCTATTTGGTCATTTAATCCTGAGTTGCGCTCAAACATCAATTGACACGCAACATTTAATGCCCGGTACTTATTTCATTGAAGTAAGCGCCAAAGGAAACATCGCGCGTCAACGCTTTCAAAAAATCTAATGGCCTTGCTTCTTGAAAAAGTTGAGCAATATGTTCGCGCGCAATTCACCGGACAAGAAGGCAGTCATGATTGGCAGCATATTGATCGTGTGAGGCGCACAGCTTTACTACTCCAGCAGCAAGAAGGTGGCGACCCCCTCGTCATAGAATTAGCAGCCCTTCTTCACGATATTTCCGATCACAAATACAATGGTGGCGATTTTGAGGCTGGCCCAAAACTCGTTTTACAATTACTTGAACAATTTGCCTGCCCTGAGCAACTCGCCGCTAAAGTGGCTGCCGTAGTTTCAGTCGTCTCCTTTAAAGGTGCGCTTGTCACAGACAGCCCTACATCACTCGAAGGTCAAATTGTTCGCGATGCAGATCGTCTAGATGCCATTGGCGCCATCGGTATTGCCCGTGCTTTTGCTTATGGTGGTAGTAGAAACAGAGCCCTTTATCTGCCTGAAATCAGTCCGACGTTTCACAGCAGCAAAGAAGCTTATGCACAAGATCAAGGGCATACCATCAATCATTTTTACGAGAAACTGCTCTTGCTCAAAGACCGGATGGAAACTAAAAGCGCCCATAAGCTTGCTGCCGAACGTCATGAATTTATGTTGCTTTTTTTAAAGCAATTTAAAGCTGAATGGTCCTGAACTGAGGGTGTTTCATAAAGAATTCTTCTTGTCGTTTTTTGAGCTGCGCCTGATATAAAATTCCAGCTTTGCTTTCCGGATACATGACCCTATGTTTCATGGCTACTTGCAAAGATTCCCATTCATTGAGTAGCAACTGTGTCTTGGGTTCTAGGTAATGGCGCTTGAAGAAATCCCAAACAAAATCAGTTGCTTTGGCATTTGGATGAACACCATCTTCTTTAAAGAAAATATAGTCGCGAAGCTGGTCATTTACAAGTTCGTAGGCTGGGAAATAATGACAATTGCTAAAGGCCGTGAGTTGTTCAACCAATAAAAATAATCGGGCTTTGCTCAGGTTGTTATCATGTAAGCCATCTTTGCTGTGCCTGACCGGACTCACTGTAAAAATGAATTTTATTTCAGGATTTAGCGATTTAATTTGCGCAATGAGTACTTTCCAAACTTGCAGCATTTCATCAACACTTGTATTTTCTTTGGAAAACTGCTCAGCAGCTTGTTTATGACAATTGGCTACGATATTTTGATCTTCTAGCAGTCTATATACCCAAGACGTACCGAATGTTACCATCAAATGGGTGCATTCAGTAATACATTTATAAAGTTCCTTACGAAGTTGTTTGAATTTGAGCTGTAGTTCTTGTTCTGATAAGGCATAAAAACTTCCTGATAAATCCCAACTGAGCCATATGTCCTCTCTTTGTATGCTGCGCAATTGGGCTTTTTCGTCTAGCGCCCAATCCAATAAAAAAGCCAACGCCAACGGATGAAAAATAGTTCCACCCGGATTAACGGTTGCTTGAAAGCCATTTTGCACCAAGCGTTGCCCTATTTCATCAGAAAAGCAGCTGCCAATCAGTAAAATGGAAGCCTCGTGCGTCAGTGGATCAGAAAATTTTTGCGGACTGATTTCCAACATGGCTTACTGTGCTAAAAGATTGTCAGCATGTTGCAAGGCAGCCTCCGTGATTTGTTCACCACTCATCAGACGTGCAATTTCCATGCGACGTTCAGCTAGGTTGAGTGTCGTTACGGACGTGATCATGCGGTCCGCAACCAATGCTTTACTGACCTTGAAGTGATGTGCTGCTTTAGCGGCAACTTGAGGTAAATGCGTGATGGCCAAACACTGACCATTTTTAGACATCTCCTGCAATAGACTCGCCATTTTAAGAGCGACTTCACCAGAAACTCCAGTGTCAATTTCGTCAAAAATGATGGTTGGTAAGGCTTTTTTCTCAGAAACCATTTGTTGTAAGGCCAACATTAAACGCGAAAGTTCACCGCCACTTGCTGCTTTTTCCACTGCAACGGGCTGATGACCTAAGTTTGCTGAAAACAGCAATTGGATTTGTGTATAACCGTTGATCTGAAGCTCTTTACTTTCATCCAATTGAAAGGTAAGGGTTGTGTGCGGTAATTTTAGCCCACTGAGAATCTTTTGTAAACGTTCGCTAATGTGCGGAGCGCCATCTACTCTTTTTTGATGCAGCTTAAGCGCCAGTAGCTCCAATTCTTTCTGAGATTCTTTTAACCTTATTTCAAGTTCATGAAGCACTGCTTCAAGCTCATGGAGGTTATCCACTTTGGCAGAAAGTTCTGCATACACCGCCTTGAGTTCTGACAGGTGCTGCACACGATGCTTTAACAGACATGTATTGAGTTGATCTTGCCATTGCAACAGCTTTTGTTGCTGTTCAACATCGAGTTCTTGTGCCGAAAATGCTGCAGCATCGCGGGCAAGTTCTTTGATTTCAATCAGCATAGCCGAAAGCCTATCGTAATACTGCTGCAAGAGCGGGTCGATGCGTCTTGGTTTTTCAAGTTCCTGTTTAAGTCTGTAAAGTTGGTCGTAAACTCCGTTTTCTTGTAGCAGATTTTCCATGCCGCCATAGGCAAGCTGCAATTGTTCACTGTATTGAAAACGGTCGAGGTCCTGTTCAAGGGTTTCCAATGCGGGGTCGTGGAGCCTGAGGGTTTCCAACTCTTGCAACATGAAGGCATTGAAATCTTGCTGTTGCTTCAATTGAGCTAATTCTTGTGCCTTGATTAACTTGAGTTCAGCTAAGTGGACGTAGTCCTGGTATTGTTTTTCATAGACTTTACGCGCTTGCCCTAAGCCAAGCAATGTATCGAGTAACTGAAGTTGGTAGCTTTTGGACTTCAGTTCAAGCGTATTGTACTGCGAATGAATTTGAATGAATTGCTCGGTCAGTGCTCTAAGCACATTTAATTGTACAGGTGTATCATTGATGAAGGCCCTTGACTTCCCTTCAG
>CAYPVA010000143.1:0-4744 GCA_964414045.1 uncultured Lishizhenia sp.
TGTCAATGGATGAAAATGAGGACGACGAAGTTACCTGACCGAGCGCAAGCGTTGGCAAACTTGAACTTTGATCTAAGCTAATATCTAAGGATTTACTAACTACCTTGGAGTATTTATGATCTAGGTTGCTCGATTGAATTGGGTTTTGGATGGTGCGTTCTAATGTTTGATGCACGTTATACAGAAAGCTAAAATTGTTTTGAAATTTGACATTTGAAATAGGAGCCGGTAGTAAAAACATCATGCCATACAACAACATGCTGATGGTACTTGCAGACGATAAGGTCCACCAGAAGATGAAGCCTCGTTTTTTATTGGGCCCTTCATTCAGTCTGTTTTCGAGATCGGCAATGAAGTCGGCGTCTGGTTGCATTTCCAGAGAAAAGACCAGGTCTTGGTAGTGCTGCTCCAATGACGTTAATTTATTTTTCATGACGAGTCATTTTTATTTGTTCAGCGATGAGTTTTCTTGCTTTTAATACATGCCATTTTACTGCATCATAGTTCATTTCTAAGCTTTCTGCGATTTCCTCTCGGGTCATTTCCTCTAGAACATAAAGGTTGAATACAACTCGTGTTGTGTCCGGAAGCGCATCGATGAATTGGAATAATAACTTTTGAGTATCTGCTTCTTGAATGAATATATCGGCACCTATATCCGTAGTATCTTCGAATGAAGGAACAACATCATTGAAATACTTGTTATACGCCTGTTTTTTTCGGTATTGATCGATGAACTCATTTTTGACAATTACACCCAGCCAAACTTTAAAATCTTTATTGGCATCATAAGTTTCTAGGCGTTCGATTGCTTTAAGAAAAGCAGTATTTAAGATACTCATTTGCTCCTCTTTGTGCAGGCTGAGTCTTGAAAGCCTTTGCAACATAAAGGCAAAACAATGGTTGTACAGCATAAGAATGCTGCGGTGATCGCGCTTGGCAACGCGCTGAAGGAGTTCCTGATTGATTTCCAAGTTTAGCAATTCAGAATTAATGTGCCAACATATATCTGAGGCCTAACACTTGATTATTTTGAAAAGAAAGCCACGAAGACGGCACATTCTTTACAGCAAAATAATCAATGCCAAAACGGCTTTCGTAAGTCAAATACCATTTCTGGCGCGGTGCATTGGGCGCATTGAGGCAATAACTAAAGCCAAGACTGGTGTAAAGGCCCATGTTAAACGTGAAACTAGAAAGCCCGCCTTTATTTTCACTTCTGCGGCCTCCTAAACTCGGGAAATTCCAATAGTCTAATAAGGCAATTCCCTTGATTCTGCTTGCGCCACTGAGTCCAATGTAAGTTCCAGCACCAATAGACAGTGCAAAACGATTGGTTACTGGTACTTGTTTAAGCCATGCATAATCTAAGTTTAAAACTGGTGCAGTGTGTGTCATTTTTACGATGACATTGGCGGTGTCTTGGAATAGAGGCAAGGAATCGTTGTTTGGATACTGTATTCCTGTAAGTGCAAATGAAGAAATGAGTCGGTTTTGAAAGGAAATGCCAAAACGATGCAGGTTATTTGTACTTGTATTTTTCAAATAAACTTGCCCCATTAGGTTTGGTGTCAATCTAATAGTAGTGAGCGCGTAGGGATTGGATAAATCTACAAATGAGGTATCATCAAAAAGTTCTGACACATAACTTGAGTAGGTGGCGTAAGATGCCGACGGAATTTTAGAACTCAAGATACCGCCCCAAGAAAATTGATAACTTTCTAGTTGAAGTCTCTTAGACTGCTGCGCAAGAAGTTGAGATTGTCCGACAAAAAGAAAGATGAGTAGAAGTCTATAAAACATAGGTTAAAATAATGATTTCATCTTGAAATACGCGCATGATCAGATAAAAGGAAGCAAAAGCAGATAAAAAAAATAAAAACTACTTTTCAACTTCCTTTTTTTAAATTCAGGACGTACATATCAACATGAAACACACATTCATTCTTTTTCTTTTTATTGGCCTAAAGCTCACAGCCCAAAGCGCTTTAAAAAACCGCATTTCTTTCCAAACAGGCCCCTTCCATTATTTTTTTGATGAAAGCCGAATCATGAACACCGGATCATTAAAGTACCCGACTAACGGCATCTTTAATGCCTCTTATGGCGCTGCTTACCAACATCAATTGCCAACAAATCGTGTCATGAGTTTTGAATTGATGCGCTACCAGGCAAGCTACATATACGCTACCCCCCTGCCTACCGTGTTCAGGACAGTACATAGACAGAACATCGACCTGAACGCTTGTTTTTTAACACCAAAACCTATCAATACAAAACTCAATGTATTTTATGGTGCCGGCCCAAGCATTCGATTTGCCAATTATGAATCAGATGAGATTTCAACAGATCCAGAAACACTTTTTTGGGTTTCGAAAACATATAATAATTTCAATATAGGAGCCAATGGAAAACTGAGTTTAGAATATAGTCCGATCAAGTGGGTAACCCTTTTCACGCAATTACAGATGGCTGCCTATGTCTATGCACGCAACATTCGCTTCACAAACAAATTTGAAGTAGAACCTTATTTCAAGCCGACAAAGTTTAATGTTCCTAGCCGTTTTGATTTGTCTTTGCGTTTTGGTTTAGGCATCAATTTTTAACCCATTTATTTCAATTATGAAACTATTAACTCTCGCACTTTTCCTATTGTTACTGAAACAAAACCCATTTGCACAACTCAATAGCCTACGCTTTCAGTCGGGCTTAGTACATTGCTTTTTTGATGGTACACCGCTCATTAACGGCTACCCAAAAAATTATCATGAATCCCAACTGCTCTACACATCTTTTGGCATCGAATATCAGCGCATCTTAAAGAATCAAATCAGGCTACAAGCTGACCTCTCTTATTTTGTTCATATGTACAGATTCTATGATAAAACGATTGTAATTAACGGGGTGTCAGATTCAAACTTTATCGACATTCAACGCGTTTTTGCTGATTTACAGTTTAGTTTTTTAAGAAATAAATCATTGAATAAAACCCTTGCATTTCAATACGGCATCGGGCCCACCTTGAGAATTGGATCCTATTTATATGATTCTGAAGACATAAATACCGTCCCAAATACAGTAGACCCAGGAATGAGTTGTTTAGATATTGGCATGAATTCAAAAGCAGAACTAGCCTATACACCGGTCAAATGGTTAACACTTTTTAGTCAAGTAAATTTGGCGGGCATGCTATTTCGCGTGGGTAGTCCTTTTGGACCAACACCATCCCCGATTAAGCTTTCCACAAAACCTCTTCAGATGAATTTCCCAAGCCGCTTCGACCTTTCTTTGCGTGTTGGGGTGGGTATTAATTTTTAAATTGCCTGTATGAAATATTTGATATTCGCCTTTTTGATTTGTATTGTTCAAACAAGAAATTATGCACAGCGCAATAGTTTGCGTTTTCAATCTGGGTTGGCACACTGCTCTTTTGACGGTACCCCAATTTTCAATTACAATAATTCGAATTACGCCGAAAATCAATTACTTAATGCCTCTTTTGGTTTACAATACCAACGTATTTTAAAAAATCAAATTAGATTCCAAACCGACTTTTCAATATTTTCACATTCTTACAAAACTATTGATCGAGTCATCATCTATAACAATCAGACCATAAATTTTTATAATGCAGCATCAAAAGCGTATGCTGAATTACAGTTTTGTTTTCTCAGAAACATTTCACTTCAACAAAAAATTGCTTTTAATTACGGTATAGGGCCCAGTTTGCGTTTAGCCACATATGTATATGAAGAATTAGAACCCATTCCCTCATGTTTTGGGCCTCCAACTACCAATAGCCTTGACATTGGCGCCAACGCCCGCGCTGAGATCGCCTACACACCTTTTAATTGGTTCACTATTTTCAGTCGATTGAACCTTATCGGATTTATGTATCGCTTTGATGATCCTTTTGGACCAAAGCCAGAACCACTTGTTTTGAATTCTGGCAAATACCAACTTAACTTCCCGAGCCGCTTCGACCTTTCTTTGCGTGTTGGGGTGGGTATTAATTTTTAACGCTCGCAAATCCCTCCCCCTTCCATACCGTTCTGCAAAAGAAAAAATTCAGCGCCAGCGTAAGGGTACCTATCAAGAAAAAAACGTGCTTGAATAATTCTGCCGAACTTTGGATTTGAATTTCGAACAAGGAATAAAATATGAGTGGAGCATAATACAAACACAAGGGAAAAACAATGGCGTTTATAAAGCGCCTGTCTATTGAATGATAACTCATGTATATACCAAAAAATATAGTTAACGAATAGGTCAATAAATTCATCATTGGATCATTTGAGAACATCGAAACAAACAACAACTGGTATATAAATGTGCCTGCAATTAAAAATAAGCTCATGCGAAAAAAACGCTTTGAAAATGGGGTTTGCAAGTGCCTATGAAAAAGCATTAGTATAAGGATGCCATTGATGGGCAAACTGAAGAAAAACGTCGGATTGCTGTTGTGTAAAAGAAAATCCGTCAAAACGCAACTCAAATCTGTCAGGACTCTGAACACCAGTAATCTTCCAAATAAATCTTTGAGAATGAAGGGCCGCCGCTTCACCAACCACGCAATGACTGGTAAAGCACTTGAGGCAATGACCACAAAAAAGTAAAAGTGCTTAGGAAAAGAAACGTTTTCTAATAAAAGAGGCAAAAGGCTCAAGAAGAGCACCAGCATATAAACCGGCTTGGTATATTGGACTATCGTTTTTAGCATCTAAACAAACTTAGTTTTTTTTTA
>CAYPVA010000144.1:0-4602 GCA_964414045.1 uncultured Lishizhenia sp.
TAAATTGAAAAAGCGATCTTGCTCAAAACGAATTTGACCATCATGTTCGCGTGAAAAAGTACCGATTTTAGGAACTTTAACGTACTCTCCTGCTCGTAAGGATTGTAATAGGTGGTCAGTGTAGTTTTGTAATTTAGATTTAGCCTCCTCGTAAAACAAGCCATTTCTGCGGGAATATTCCGCTAGAAAAAGACCGTCGTCAGTGAGTAAAAAGCGGTTGAATAGCAGCTCTTTTTTTGGCGGACTTACCAGTCCTTTTTCAAAGTCAATTTGTGCGGAAACCTGTTTGGCAACAAAGCCACCAAAACCAGGAACAACCACACAATTGTGGCGCAATAAAAGTTCAATTAAGATTTCTTCAAAACCCTGCATCTAACAAATTTACAAAACTCTGTTCAGATTACAAAAAAGGCAAAACCTTTTGTATATCTTCCGGCACATCTATGTTTGGCGTTTCTATTGTGGTGCGGATCAATTGGATCTGGTAACCGTAGTACAACCACCTTAATTGCTCTAAAGATTCAGCTTGTTCTAAAAGACAAGGCGTCAGTTGAGAAAGTTCAGCAAGTACATTTGCGCGGTAAGCATATAATCCGATATGACGAAGCCAAGGAAAAGTTTCAGTTTTGGCGTAATGCATATTTGGGAGTGCACTGCGCGAAAAATAGATGGCTTGCTGCTGGGCATTCTCCAAGACCTTAATTCTATTTGGATTATTCAAATCTTCATGGCTCACTTCTGGATTGACCAAAGTGGCAATTTGAATTTTGATGTCGGTAAATACCTCAAGTAAGGCATCAAGTTGCTGGGCGCTCACTAAAGGTTCATCTCCTTGGATATTAATGACAATATCATAATCGGGAAAACGCTCAAGCACCTCAGCGCAGCGATCGGTGCCACTTTGGTGTGTGCTTTTTGTAAGGATGGCGATGCCTCCAAAGCGTTCCACCTCAGTAACAATTCTGTGATCATCAGTTGCAACAACTAATTTGTCAATCATGTGCGCGCGTTGTGCGCCTTCATATACGCGCTGAATCATGGTTTTACCCTTGAGATCAATGAGAGGTTTGCCCGGAAAACGGGAAGAATCATATCTGGCTGGGATAATACCGAGTACTTTCATTTACTTTCTATTGGAATTCAAAATTAGAACTTCGCTTGAATTTGGACAATAAAATTTCTCGGCGCCTGAATATCACCAGGCCTAGTTGCATATTCGGCATTCAAGAAGTTGTTGACAATAAAAGACAGTCTGTATTTTTCTTGGAAAGCATAGGCCAAACGAAAATCAAGCACCAAATTACCTTGATTGTACTTTTGTCGATAGGCCTTTAGTCCTGGTAGAATATAAACACTCGAAATTGGCGAAGGATCAACATCATCTTCAAAAACGCGGTCGATGTTGCGCATGAAGCTGTTATATCGTGCAGAAAAACCGATGCTCCAGTTTTGATAGCCCGCCTCAATATCAGCTTTTGCCAAGTGCTTGAAACGATATTTGAGCATATTTGTACTGGTATCCGAAAAATTTGCGGTATACAATGGGTTGGCATTCAAAGAAATCGGATTCATGTAGGTATATCCCATAAGTGTAATCAACTCTACTTTGCCTAATTTTCCTATTGAATTGAATGACAAATCGAGGCCAGAAATGCGCGCTTTTTCTGCATTTTGCGCTTGAAAACCAACCCAATCGCTCACGTTATAATTGCCACTGGTCAGAAATTCGATGTCTGCAGGACTTGGGTTAATTGGATTGAGCGCTTGTTGACTAATGGGGTTATAATAAATGAAGGAGAACTCCATCATGTTGCTGTATTGATTGACAAATAAGGCCAAATCCATCATGGCTTTCCATGTGCCAATTTTAAATCCTTGTTTGATACCGATTTCTGCAGCCCATCCGGCCTCTGGCTTCAAAGTTGGGTTAGGAAAAATGTTTAAAGCGCCAACTGAAGTTTGTGTGAAGCGTTCAGCCACAGAAGGATATCTGATTCCTTGACCAATACTGGCTCTGAGATGGGTAAATGGCTTGAGTTCGTAATGAAGCCCTGTTCTGAAAACAGGGTAAAAAGGAAGGGTGAGCGTATCTTTGGTCGGGACGCTGTATTTGGAATCAACTGAAAGTTGGTCCATTTGAAAGTATTCCAGACGTAATCCGGCGGTGATGTCCAATTTGCCATGGTGGAGGTCAAGTTGAGAATATGCCGCATAGTTGATGGACTTATGGTTGCCAAAAAGTAAAGAATTTACTTGATTATGGATGGCAGAAACGCCTGAACTCAAAGTTCCGATAGTTCCTATTTTGTTTTGATAGGAATAATCGAGGTAAGAAACTGTGGCGGCATTGCTTTGATTGATGTTTGACAAGTTTTCATTATTTACCCAATAGAGCCGAGTTTTGAGCTGATGCACGTTTTTCTTTTGGTCTATGAATTTGGCACTTGGATCTATAAAAAGGCGCTGGCCGAAATTATAACTCAGAGTGGAGGCTCCAGCAGTGGTATCCCCATAGCCACTGGGTGTGTAGGCCAAAGAATCAGATTGCCATATTAAGAAGCTTCCTGTCTTTTGCATTTGATAATTATAGCCAAGAGAAAGTTTGAGTCGGTTCTGAAGTATTGGTTTCAAAAAAAGAGTTCCTGAGACACGCGCTCTTGACTCTGCCTCGCCTATTCGATAACCATCGTTGTGAAAACCTACTGTTGAAATGGTGTACCCCATTTTATTCTTGAGGGCACTATGATAAACTTCTAATTGCTGATTCATTGGAGGCGCAGACCACCATTTTAAAGATGCTCTTTTGGGGTTTCCATAAATGCCATTTTGAAATTTGATGCTTGTTTGTGGCGTTAAACCGGGTTCTTTTTCAGAGAGCGCAATGATGCCATTTAATGCACCACTGCCATACAATACTGAAGATGCGCCTTTTAATACTTCCACTTGACTTGCTTGCTCCATCGGAATGGCGTTCCATTGGGTATCGCCTGCATAACCGGAAAGTAAAGGCATGCCGTTCCATAATAACAAAACTCGGCTCCCTGTGCCGTAAGCGAAACCAGAACCGCCCCTGATACTTACCTGGCCATCCATGGTGTAAACCCCAGGGGTCTGATCTACCGCTTGCTCGAGGTCAGTGATGCCTTTGTGATCAATCAGCTGCGGACGAATTACCTCCATAGACACCGGGACCTCTTCTATTTTTTGCCTGCGCTTTGATGCAGAAACAACAATTGTTCGGGTGTCTTGTGTGTTCAAGCGTTCGGGAAGTGTATCAGCACCAAAATTTTCTGGTGTTTGAGACCAAGAGCAGAGGCCTTGTATCAAGAAAAACAAAAGAATGTAGTACTTATTCATGCGGTATGTTTGAGGCAAATTTAAAACGAAAAACCTGCTCAAAATACAGTAATTCTACTGAAGTAATTCCAGATCGTTCGGTCTAATTTTACCCGAATCTAATATAAAAAATGAAGCAGCCCAATTTCATCTACCAAATTGCCTTTACGCAACTTTACGGCATTGGCCCTATTCGTGCCAAACGTTTATTAAAAATCCTAGATTCTCCAAAAGACTTCTTTGAGTTACCGCTCTCAGAACTTCAACTCAAAACAAGTATTTCGCCAAAGCAACTCGAATTGGCCAATAGAAATGCCGCGCTTTTAGCGGCACAAACACAAGCACCATATCTGAATCGGAGCGATATTCAGTACTTTTTTACAAATGATGCTGCTTTTCCCAAACAGCTCAAAGAGTGCGAAGATGCACCTTTGGGACTTTTCTACCGCGGCACGGTGCCACAATGGAATGAGCGCAGGACACTTGCCATAGTAGGCACCCGCCAAGAAACAAATTACGGTAAACAAATTGTCAAAGAATTATTAGCTGCATTGCCTAAAGATATTTTGATTGTGAGCGGCTTGGCTCAAGGGGTAGATGCGGACGTGCACGAACAGGCATTGAATTATGGACTACAAACTATTGGTGTTTTAGGGCACGGTTTGGACCGTATATATCCGGCAAAACACCGAGATTTAGCACTTGCAATGACCAAACAAGGCGGGCTACTTTCTGAATTTTTAATTGGCACTAGGGCCGAACGCATGCACTTTCCGATGCGCAATCGGATAATAGCGGGGTTATCAGACGCAGTAGTTGTGATCGAAAGTAAAAAGAACGGCGGCTCGCTCATTACGGCCGAACTTGCCAATGACTACAACCGAGAGGTATGTGCCTTTCCCGGAGCAGTCCATTATTCAAATTCGGAAGGATGTAATGCATTAATTAAGGCCAACAAAGCACACCTCATCAACGATGCCGAAGACTTACTCAAAATTCTAAATTGGGACAATGTAGCGACATCAAAGTCAAAAAATATAGTGCAATTAAATCCAAAGCTCGATGAGATTTTTCAACTCTTTCAAAAAAAAAGCACTTGGTCTATTGACGAACTTGCACTGCAACTTCAAAAACCCGTTGCCGACATCAGTACCACACTCTTTGAATTGGAATTAATGGAACAAATTGAACATTTAGGTGCAAATCGATACAAACTTCCAATTTAAATCCTGTAAGCTTTTGATAAACTAAACTTAGTGCTTAATT